>CAZNGQ010000334.1:0-2172 GCA_964572095.1 uncultured Oscillospiraceae bacterium | reverse complement strand
TTCAATTCCTTTTCAAAACGTTCGTCCTGCAGGCGCGCGATCTCCGTCTCGATCACCGGGCGGAGATCCGGGTGGTTCAACAGTTCCTCGAACGTGGCGTATTCGTCCAGCCGGACGGCCGGGCGATCGGTCGAGCAGACCGCGACGCCGGCTTCCAGGCGGATGTCCGCGGAGGAGGCGCCGATCCGGATCGTATGGATGCCGCTGTCCGTAATCCATCCCCCCGACGCTTCGTCAAAGCGCGCGAACGAGCGCTTGTCCAGCTCGAACGAGATGGTTTTTTCCTCGCCCGGTTGAAGCGCGGCTTTCACAAACCCCTTGAGCTCGCGTTCCGGACGGCGGACCGGCCCGTCGCACGGGGAAACGTACAGCTGGACGACTTCCTGACCGGCACGCGCGCCTGTGTTGCGGACACGGCAGGACACGGTCAGCGTTTCATTGCCCAGCAGGGCGATCTGCGACAGGTGAAGGCCGCTGTATGCAAACGTCGTATAGGACAGGCCGTGGCCGAAAGGATACCGGACGTCCATCCGGCGCGTCGTGTAATGACGGTATCCGGTGAATACGCCCTCCGCGTATCGGACCGTGCGGTCCTCGTCCGGGAAATTCAGGTAGGAGGGGTTGTGCTCCATCCGGATCGGGAACGTTTCGGCCAATCTGCCGGATGGCGATGCTTCGCCGGACAGAAGCGCGGCGATGGCGCCCCCCGCCCCCTCGCCGCCCAGATAAGCCTCGAGGATGGCGCCGGTGCGGTCGGCCCAGGGAAGTTCGATCGGGGATCCGTTCATCAGCACGACAATGGTCTCGGGCCGGACGGCCGTGACCGCATCGACCAGCTGCAGCTGCGCGGCCGGCAGGAGCATGTCCACACGGTCGTACCCCTCGGATTCGATGCTGTCGGGCAGGCCGAGGAAAAGCACTGCGGCTTCGGCGCCCCGGGCGGCGCGTATGGCCTCCTCCAGCAGGTCCGGGTCGGCACGGTCGGCGTCGGCGTCACAGCCTCGGGCGTAAACCGCGTCGGGGAACTTTTTCAGGAGTTCCTCCAGGGGGGAGTCCACGGTCCGGCACGGCACATGGGAGCTGCCTCCGCCCTGCACACGCGCGGTACGGGCGAACGGGCCGATGATCGCCAGGCGTTTGCCGGCTTCGAATGGAAGCAGGCCGCCTTCGTTTTTCAAGAGCACCATGCACTCAGCGGCCGCGCGCCGGGCGAATTCGTGACGGGCCACCGGATCGACCGGCCCGGCCGGAACCGCCGCCGACGCCTCCTTTGCGCGGAGAATGACACGGAGTATGCGCCCGACCGCACGGTCCAGCGTCTCCTCATCCAGCTTGCCCGTATGAACGGCCGCCAGCGTCGCGCGGTCCGTCTGGCCGTCGGACGCGGGCATCTCCAGCTCCACGCCGGCGCGTATGGCCGCCAGCCGGTCGTTGAGCGCGCCCCAGTCCGTCATCACGAACCCGTCGAAATCCCAGTCGTTCCGCAGGATATCGGTCATCAGCAGGCGGTTGTCGGAGGCGAACACGCCGTTGATCCGGTTGTAGGAGCACATCACGGTCCAGGGTTTCGCCTCCTTGACAGCCATTTCAAAACCCGCGAGATAGATTTCCCGCATGGTGCGCATGTCGCAGACCGAATCGCTGTTCTGGCGGCGCGTTTCCATGTTGTTGAGCGCAAAGTGCTTGAGGCAGGCGCCGACGCCGCGGGACTGGACCCCGCGGACAAATGCCGCGGCCATGCTTCCGGCCAGCCAGGGATCCTCCGAATAGTACTCGAAATTCCGTCCGCACAACGGGGAGCGCTTGATGTTCATCGCGGGGCCCAACAGGATGCCGACGCCATGGGCGCGGCATTCGTCGCCGATCGCCCGGCCGATCTCCTCGAGCAGCTCCGGGTTCCAGGAAGCGGCCTGGCCGGCCGCGGTCGGAAATCCGGTCGCCGGCGCGGGCTCTCCGGTCGGCGTGGCGACGAGCCGCAGTCCGTGCGGGCCATCGGTCATCAGCAGGGACGGGATCCCAAGGCGCTCCACCGGCTTGGTGTGCCAGTTGTCCAGTCCGGACAGCAGGGTCGCCTTTTCCTCGAGGGTCATGGAACGGACCAGCGCCTTGACCGTGTCAATCATGATGGGGACCTCCCGGTTTCGGGTTTTCAGGAATATCATACCACTGGAC
>CAZNGQ010000333.1:0-2173 GCA_964572095.1 uncultured Oscillospiraceae bacterium | reverse complement strand
CAATGGAGCCCTCGTATTACGCAGAGGTGCCTGCAAATATATCGGAAAAGATCATTTCTGGTGCAGCATCTACGACGAGTGGAAGAAAACAATAACCAACAGGAGGTGTGGTAATGGCGAAGGACAAGTTTGTACGCAGCAAGCCGCACGTGAATATCGGGACGATCGGACATATCGATCATGGCAAGACGACACTGACCGCGGCGATCACCAGCGTTCTCAGCAAACTGGGAAGAGCGACCGTCAAGGATTACGCCGATATCGCCAAGGGCGGAACAGTGCGCGACGATTCCAAGATCGTCACCATTTCGGTCTCTCACGTCGAGTACGAGAGCGAAGGCCGTCATTATGCGCATATCGACTGCCCCGGCCACGCCGACTATATCAAGAACATGATCACCGGCGCCGCCCAGATGGACGGTGCGATCCTGGTGGTTTCCGCCGCTGACGGCCCGATGCCCCAGACCCGCGAGCACATCCTGCTCGCCCGTCAGGTGAACGTCCCGGCGATGGTGGTCTTCCTGAACAAGGTCGACCTGGTCAACGACAAAGAACTGCTCGAACTGGTCGAGATGGAGATCCGCGACCTGCTGACCAAATACGGCTACCCGGGCGACAAGACCCCGATCGTCAAGGGAAGCGCGGTCAAAGCGATGCAGAATCCCGACCCCAAAGGCCCGGACGCACAGTGCATTCTCGAGCTGGTCAAGGCCTGCGACGATTTCATCCCGATGCCCCAGCGTGAAGTAGACAAGCCGCTCTTGATGGCCGTCGAAGACGTCTTCACCATCGAAGGCCGCGGCACCGTCGGTACCGGAAGGATCGAACGCGGCAAGGTCAAGATCAACGAAGAAGTCGAGATCGTCGGCCTTCGCCCCGAACCGCTGAAGACCGTGGTTACCGGCATCGAAATGTTCCGCAAGATGCTTGACGAGGGCCTCGCCGGCGATAACGTCGGCCTGCTGCTGCGCGGCGTGGACAAGACCGCGATCGAACGCGGTATGGTCATCGCGGCACCCAAGTCGATCACCCCGCATACCAAGTTCAAGGCCCAGGTGTACATCCTGAACAAGGAAGAAGGCGGACGCCATACCCCGTTCTTCAAAGGGTACCGCCCGCAGTTCTACTTCCGTACCACTGACGTCACCGGGTCGGTGACCATGCCGGCCAACGTCGAAATGGTCATGCCCGGCGACAATATCGCGCTGGACGTGGAACTGATCACGCCCATCGCCATGGAAAAGGAATCACGTTTCGCCATCCGCGAAGGCGGCCGTACCGTCGGCGCAGGTGTCGTCACTGAAGTCATCGCGTAACCGAAAAAGCTACACTACTAAAGGCACACATGCAAAAGATACGCATTAAACTACGAGGCTATGATCACCGCCTGCTGGACCAGGCTTCGGGTGAAATTGTGGAAGCGGCGAAAAGGACCGGCGCGAAAATCGCCGGGCCTTTACCGCTGCCTACGAAACACGAGGTCTACACCGTGCTGCGCGCGTCGTTCATCGACAAGAAATCGCGCGAGCAGTTCGACCTGTCCACCCATAAACGGATGATCGAGATCCTTGAACCAACGTCCAAGACGATCGACGCGCTGCGCAAGCTGAACCTGCCTGCCGGTGTCGACGTTGAAATCAAATAAACTGCCTTTGTCCGTTTGAAGCAATCTCTTCAACCGGCATTGGGCAGAGGAATTGTAGATACCTATGAATTCATTGCTCGGCAAAAAAGTTGGCATGACCCAGGTCTTCACCGAGGACGGGCGTAAGGTCAGCGTTTCCGTGATCGAAGCCGGCCCCTGTGCTGTCCTGGCGGTAAAGGAGAAGTCTTTGCAGGTCGGGTTCGACCAGGCTAAAGAAGGCAGCCTGAAAAAACCGCAGGCCGGGCTTTTCAAGAAATGCAACGTCTCACCGAGGAAATTCGTCCGTGAGCTGGTGAAGACCGCGGGCGACTACAAAGTGGGCGATGAGCTTAAGGTCGATATCTTCAAACCCGGCGATTACGTCGATGTCACGGGAACAAGCAAAGGCAAAGGTTTCCAGGGCGGCATGAAACGCTGGCACTGGGCCGGCGGCCCGGAGACTCACGGCTCGACGTCGCACCGCCGTGTCGGTTCTATCGGTTCAACCACAACCCCCGGACGTGTCTTGAGAGGGCATCATATGCCCGG
>CAZNGQ010000332.1:0-2193 GCA_964572095.1 uncultured Oscillospiraceae bacterium | reverse complement strand
CGCGACCCCCGCCGAGGCGGCGCGGGGAGCCGCGATTGTCATCACGATCGTCAGCGACACTTCGGACGTGGTCGAGGTGATCACCGGCGACAACGGCGTGCTGGCCGGCGCCGCGCCCGGCACGGTCGTCATCGACATGAGCACGATCTCCCCCGACGTCACCCGCGAGATTGCGGCCAGGGCCGAGGCCGCTGGACTGCAGTGGATGGACGCGCCGGTGTCGGGCGGGCAGGCGGGCGCGATCTCCGGCAAGCTGACGATTTTCTGCGGCGCGGACCCCGCCGTCGTCGAGCGCTGCATGCCTGTCCTGCAGGCGATGGGCGCCAGCATCACCCGCATGGGCGGGCCGGGCTGCGGCCAGGCCGCCAAGCTGGCCAACCAGATCATCGGCGCCATCAACATCCTGGCGCTGAGCGAGGGACTGTTGTACGCGTCCAAGGCCGGGCTCGACCTGCCGCAGTTCATTGCCGCGGTCATGGGTGGTTCGGGCCAGTCCACCCTGCTGGGGCGTCATGGACCCAAGGTGGCAGCCCGCGACTTTGCCCCCGGCTTCATGGTCAAGCTCCAGCAGAAGGACCTGCGCCTCGTGCTGGAGACCGCGCATTCGCTGGGGGTGCCCACGCTGGGCACCAGCCTCGCCTACCAGCTGTACAGCATGGTGGAGGCCGAGGAGGGCGGTGCCGAGCTCGGCAACCAGGCGATGGTCAAGGCGCTGGAAAAACTGGCCGGATATGAAATCGGACAGAACGAGAAACAATGACGGGAAACACCATCCAAGGATGGAAAGGCATGGGAGGAAGACATCATGGGTAAAAAGTTCGACAAGATCCTCGTCACAGGCGCCGCCGGCCGGCTCGGAAATTTCGTCGTGCCGCTGCTGACCGAACTCGGCTACCGCGTCACCGGCACGGACCAGGTCCCGTACCATCCGGACTCCGCCAACGCCAAGGCGAATGTCCCGTTTGTGCGCGCCGACCTCACGAACCTCGGCGACTGCATGCGGGCGCTCACGATGTCCGAAGCGGACGCCGTCGTCAGCCTGGGCGCGATCCCCGGCAACTCCGAACTGCAGCCGCCCTACGCAAAGGACTACGACCTGGCCATGGGCGAGACCGGCGCGCGCTTTTCCCAGCGCATGGACGAGGACCTCACGATGCGGGTCAACACGATGGGCACCTACACGCTGATGGACGCGATCCGGCGACTCAAAAAAGCGACCCGCGTCATCCACGCTTCCAGTTTTTTCGTGCTCGGATTCGGTTTCCGGCTGAGCGGCGACCCCTACCTGCCGGCCAGCCTGCCGATGGACGAGCGGTCCGCGCTCGAGCCCGAGGACACGTATTCGCTGTCCAAGGTGCTGGGCGAGGAGATCCTGCACGCGTTTTCCCGCGCCTACGGGATCGAGACCGTCGCGATGCGCCTGCTGGGCGTGTACTACCATGACCTCGAGGGTTCCCGCCGCCAGCACAAGTTCGGCATCACAATCCCCGCCAATCCGGATCCGTCCAAGGGTTATCCCAATAATACGACGTACCAGTATGCGGACGCGCGGGACATCGCCCGTTTCGTCGCCCTCGCGCTCGAGGCGGACATGACGAACAAGTTCGAGCCGTATTTCGTCGCGACCGACACCAAATATGTCGAGACCACGGCCGAGGTCATCCGCAAGCGCTGGCAGCTGCTGGACAAACCCGGTTTCGTCGACGCGATCCCCGGGACCGCCGGGCTGATCTCGATCGAGAAAGCCGATCGCGTGCTGGGATACCGTCCGGCGTTCTCCTGGCGGGAGGATCCGACGCGGGACAATGTGATCTAGTTGAAGAATTTCACCCGATAGTTGCACAATTCCGGCTGCTTTGTATTATGATGGACGTGACTTCCAATTCGTCCGTAATCACAATCCACAGTAAGGAGCAGTAAAAATGGCTAAGAAAAATGGCATGAAAGTCCTCGTCACCGGTGCTGCCGGCCGGCTCGGCAATTTCGTGGTCCCTGCGCTCGTCGAGGCGGGCTACCGCGTGGTCGGTACCGACCAGGTCCCGTACGCCCCGGATTCCGCCAACGCCAAGCTCAACATCCCGTTCGTCCGCGCCGACCTGACCAATCTTGGCGACTGCATGCGCGCGATCACAATGGCCGAAGCCGAGATGATCATCAGCCTGGGCGCCATCCCGTTCAACACCGAGCTCCAGC
>CAZNGQ010000331.1:0-2195 GCA_964572095.1 uncultured Oscillospiraceae bacterium | reverse complement strand
GCTCAGCGTCGGCATGCGCGGATCGTCCCAGCCGTCCACCAGTCCTTTTTCCACCAGCAGGCGGAGCTTCCGCTTGCTCATGACCGTGTAGGTCATGTTGAGCCGCGAAAACTCGATCTGCCGCGGGCGGCTTGCCAGGTCGGCATGCTCCGTGACCCAGTCGTACAAAGGACGATGATCCTCGTATTCCAGCGAGCAGAGGGAGTGCGTGATCCCTTCGATGGCGTCCTGAAGCGGATGGGCGAAATCGTACATCGGGTAGATGCACCAGGCGGTACCGGTCCGGTGGTGCGGATCGCGCTTGATCCGGTACATGACCGGATCCCGCAGGTTGATGTTTCCGGCGGCCATGTCGATCCGCGCGCGCAGCACGCGGGAGCCGTCGGGGAATTCGCCTGCGCGCATGCGGGCGAACAGGTCCAGATTCTCGTCGACGGTGCGGTCGCGCCACGGGCTGTTGCGGCCGGGTTCGGTCAGCGTGCCGCGGTAATCGTGGATTTCCTCCGCGGTCAAGTCGTCGACATAGGCCAGTCCCTTTCGGATGAACCGGACGGCATAACCGTAGATCTCCTCGCTGTAGTCCGACCCGAAGAACAGCCGGTCCCCCCAGTCATAGCCCATCCAGTGGATGTCCTGCTGGATCGCCTCGACGAACTCGACGTCTTCTTTCGACGGGTTGGTGTCGTCGAACCGGAGGTTGCATAGCCCGCCGAACCGCTCAGCCATCGTGAAATCGATGCCGAAGGCCTTGGCATGGCCGATGTGCAGCCATCCGTTCGGCTCGGGAGGGAAGCGGGTGTGGACGGAGCGGCCGGCAAAACGCCCTCCGGGCGCGATATCCTGAATGATGGCTTCTTCAATGAAATTGGTGCTGACTACGTCGTCCATGGAATGATCGTTGTTCACAGGAACACCTCCGTCGGTTTTGTGCGGCATCGCGAACCGGTCAGGATTGGCAGAACAGGCGCAGCAGTTCCACACCCTTCTCCAACCTCCCGAGGGATTCCTCCCGGCCCAGCAGGTCCAGGATTTCCACCGCGCCTCCCGGGGTGACCGGCGTGCCGGAAACCGCGATGCGGACCGGCCACAGAATCTGTCCGTTCTTGACGCCGCGACGCTCGGCCAGGGAGATCAACGCGGCATGGATGGCGTCCGCTGTCCAGTCCGTCAAACCCTCCAGGACCGGAAGGGCCGCCAACAGGGTGTCCAGCGCGATGGCTGGATCGGTCTTGCTCTTCTTGTTCGTATACAGCTCGACGTCATAGGCCGGCAACTCCCCCAGGAAGGAGATCATGCCGGGGATGGCGGTCAGGCGGTCGACCCTCGGCTGCAGGATGGAAGCCAATGCCAGGCGGTTCATCGCCCGGTCCCCCAAAGCCTGGTCGATATGTGGACCGGCCAATTCCAGAAAACGGTCCACGGACATGGAGCGAAGATACTCGGCGTTGAACCACGCCAGTTTGTCATAGTCGAAAATGGCCGGTGATTTGGAAATGCCGGCGATCCGGAAATTCTCAATCAGGTCAGTCAGCGTAAAGAACTCCCGGGTGTCACCCGGCGCCCAGCCGAGAAGCGCGATATAGTTGACGATCGCCTCGGGCAGGTACCCCTCGCGCACCAGGTCGTCGAACGACGTCGAGCCAGGGCGCTTGGAAAGCTTGGAAACCGTACCGTCCCCGTTGCGGCCGACAATCAGCGGCAAGTGGACATAGACCGGCACCTCCCATCCGAACGCGTCGTACAGCAGGTTGTACTTGGGGGCGGACGACAGGTACTCCGATCCGCGGACCACATGGGTGATGGCCATCTCATGGTCGTCGACCACGTTGGCGAAATTGTAGGTGGGGAATCCGTCGGACTTGATCAGGATCTGGTCGTCAAGCTCCTTGTTGTCTACCGAAATCGAGCCGTAGACCGCGTCGTGGAACACGGTTGCCCCGTCAAGCGGCATTTTCTGGCGGATGACATGCGGGGTGCCGGCCGCAAGCAGGCGCTCGGTCTCCGCGCGCGTCAGGTCGCGGCAGTGGCGGTCGTAGCCCTGCGCCGCGGCGTCGCCGCCCGCCCGGAGCCCGTCCAGCCGCTCGCGCGTGCAAAAACAATAGTAGGCCTTGCCCTCGGAGACCAGACGCTCCGCGTACGGCCGGTAGATGTGGAGGCGCTCGCTCTGCCGATAGGGCGCGTACGGGCCCCCGATG
>CAZNGQ010000330.1:0-2203 GCA_964572095.1 uncultured Oscillospiraceae bacterium | reverse complement strand
ACCACATAAAAACGACGGCCAAAAGCCGTCGTTTTTTTTTGGTGGAGGCGAGGAGAATCGAACTCCTGTCCGAAACCCTATCCGCTGGAACCATCTCCGGGTGCAGTTCCTGATTAAGTATTCCCCTGTCGGATCGCCCAGGAACAGGCTATCCGGTCCGGTAGCTTCATCAATACGTTACGGCGGCAAAGCTTATGCCGCAACGTTCCCAAGTTTAACCTGCCGACTTGTAAGGTCTGCTATCTGACGCCAGGGATCCATCCAGCAGATCGGATGGCCTGACGGTAGAAGCGATTAAGCTGCTACGAGTTGTGTTTTGTTGGCAGTTGTGTTTTTCCCCGTTTTTTTACGAGGCCAACGAGGATCCTCGACCCGCTTTCCCAGCTTCAACGACCCCGTCGAAACCAGTACGCCCCCCTATGAAATTGCCAAAGAACACGACCGGGATCCGAAACTTTTGTTCGTTTCGGATCTATAGTATGGCGTGAAGTGGAAGAAAAATCAAGATGGATCCGTTACCGGCCTGCTTTCGTGCCGCCAAGCATCACGAGCAACATCTCGCGCAGCAGTTTTCCGGCCGCCATGACCGAGATCCCGGAAGGATCGTACGGCGGGGAGAGTTCGACAAGATCCGCCCCGACGATCCGGAGACCGGCAAGGGTCCCGATCGCGTGGACCATGTCCGCAAACCCCACACCGCCGGGTTCCGGCGTTCCGGTTCCCGGAAACACCGACGGGTCCAACACATCGAGGTCGATCGTCAGGTAGACCGGACGATCGCCGATCAGAGCCAGGGCTTCCGGCAATCGGGTCAGGTCGAACCGGTTTTGCCACACGTGGCCTTCCCTGCCGAACTCAAACTCCTCGCGGAGTCCGGAACGGATGCCAAGCTGGTAGATTCGCCCGTCGCCCAGAAAATCGTGGCAACGACGGATGACAGAAGCATGGGACAGGCGCTGGCCGATATACTCCTCGCGCAAGTCGGTGTGCGCGTCGAAATGCAGGACACACAGGTCCGGATAGCGCGCATGCACCGCCTCGACCGCGCCGAGGGTGACCAGGTGCTCACCGCCCAGCATGACCGGGATCCGCGCGTCCACCAGAATGCTTTCCACGATCTCGCGGATCAGGGCGAGCGGCTGTTCCGGCCCGCCGAACGGCAGGTCGAGATCGCCAAGATCATGGACCGGGGCGTTGTCGAGATCCGCATCCAGATATGGACTGTAGGATTCCAGCCCATAGGCTTCCTGCCGGATCGCGGAAGGCCCGAATCTTGTGCCAGGACGATAGGACGTCGTTCCATCATACGGAGCGCCGAAAAGAACGATCCGCGCGGTGTTGTACGGTTCCTTCACAGCCAGAATCGTGGGTGTCGGATTAATTGCCGGCATGTTCCAACATGTCCTTCACGTAATTCGGGAGCGCAAAGGCGCCCCGGTGGAGATCGGTATTGTAATACTTGGTTTTAAGCCCCAGTGCATTCCAGCGCGCGGCGTCGAGGTTCGCGATCGGATCAAGCGACTTGGAAGCGAAGCCGAACAGCCAGTGCCCGGACGGATAGGTCGGAATATGGGCCTGGTAGACACTGCAGATGGGAAATTGGCCGATGATCATGCGGTGTGCGCGTTTCATGGACTCCGCATACTGCTCGTAATACGGCGATTCATGCTGGTTGACCAGGATTCCGTCGTTGCCGAGGATCCGGAAACAATTGCCGTAAAATTCCTTTGTAAACAGTCCCTCGCCGGGACCGAACGGATCGGTGGAGTCGACGATGATCAGGTCGTAGATGTCATGCCGGGTGCGGACGAACCGGAGGCCATCCTCGAAGAACATCCGCACGCGGGGATCGTCGAACGAATGCGCGGTCTGCGGCAGGAATTCCCGGCAGGCGTCGACCACCATGCGGTCGATTTCGACGACGTCGATATGGGTGACGCTGTCGTATCTCGTCAATTCCCGGACGGTTCCGCCGTCACCGGCGCCGATCACCAGCACGTTCCGAATCCCCGGGTTCGTAGCCAGCGGAACATGGACGATCATGTCATGATAAATGAACTCGTCTTTTTGCGTTAGCATCATCTGCCCGTCGAGTGTCAGGAACGTGCCGAACTCCTCGCACTGGAACACGTCGATCTGCTGAAACTTGCTGCAGGCACTGTACAGCTGCTTTTCGACCTTGATCGAGAAGCGCACGCCCTTG
>CAZNGQ010000329.1:0-2205 GCA_964572095.1 uncultured Oscillospiraceae bacterium | reverse complement strand
TGCGGTAACGCCTTTGCCGGTCCAACGAAAGATCTGGCCGGCGCGATACCCGGGAAATCCGTTCTCCTGGACCCAGACATCCCAGTCCTTTCGGCTTAGATCGTAGAAATATGGTTTCATGAAATCCTCCTGAATCGTGAAATATAGAATCCGTCGCATCCGTGCACGCCCGGAAGCAGTTGGATCCGGCCATCGGCGGCGGCTCCGGCGACCGCCGCATCCCTGACGGCCAGTCCCGGCGGCAGGAGTCCGGCAAAGCCGTCGGCGGTAAACCGCCCCCCCTGTTCAGCCAGAAAGGCATCTGTCTGGCGGCTGTTTTCTTCGGGGTTCAACGTACACGTGCTGTAGACCAGCGTACCGCCGGGACGCACCCGTTCCGACGCCGCTTGGAGGATCCTGCGCTGGGTTTCCACCAATGCCCCGAGGGTGTCGGGGTCGGCGTGCAGGCGGATGTCCGGTTTGCGTGCCAGCAATCCCAGGCCGCTGCAGGGGACATCACAGAGTACGAGATCGGCCATCGGGAGCGTCGTGTCGGGAGAGGATGCCTCTGTCGCGTCCAGCACTCGGGTATCGATACAGGTCAGTCCCAACCTGCCGGCGTTTTGACCGATCAGATCCAGTCGGGACGGATGCAGGTCGCAGGCCAGGATCCGGCCCCGGTCCCCCATCATCTCCGCCATGTGGCAGCTTTTCCCGCCGGGGGCGGCGCAGAGGTCCAGTACGGTCTGACCCGGCTGCGTCGCGGCAACGGTCGACACCAGCATCGCGGCTTCGTCCTGCACCATGAAAAGCCCTTCGGCAAAGGCGGCCAGCGAGGTGACCGGCCGGCCGGCCAGCTCGATCCGCAGGGCATCCGGATGGAATGCGCCGGGAAAGGATTCGACCCCTTCCTTTTTCAGGGAGGCCGCCAATCCCGCGGAATCGGTCCGCAACCGGTTGACACGGATGGAAAGCGGAGGCGGTACATTGCAGGCTTCCGCCACAAGGTCCGCGGCAGGTCTACCCAGCCACTCGATCAGACGAGACCCCAGCCAGGACGGAAGCGAGTGGTACAGGGAAAAGTCGGTGTCTGTGATTTCGGGCGGATGGCTGGCGATCCTGCGAAGGATTCCGTTCACCATTCCCGCAGCGCCGCGGTTGCTCACCCGGCTGGCCAGCGATACGGATTCGTTGCAGGCGGCGCGTGCCGGAACGGCTCGGGCATACATCAGCTGCCAGGCGCCCATGCGCAGGATGTTCCGGACCGGTTCGTCCATTTTCTTCAGCGGCATGCTGGAAACCCCGTTCAACACGTGGTCCAGCGTCACCATGCGGGAAATCGTCCCGTAGACCAGCGCGGTGGCGAATGCCCGGTCACGGGCGTCCAGCCGGAACCGGCGCAGGATGGCGTCATTGGACAGGTTGGAAAACGCGTTGTGCTCGACGACCTCGACGATGATTTCCAATGCGGCCGCCCGTGCCCCTTCGGGCCGGTCGGCACGCGTGCGGGCATGATTTCGTCGGGGTTCGCTCATCTGTGTTCATCCATCATTTTCGACGCCCCCCGCGGGAAAGCAGGATCAGCCGGAGCAGGCTGGCAAATGCCATGAGCGTAGACGCGACATAAGTCAGGGCGGCAGCGCGAAGGACACGGCGCGCGCCGTCCAGCTCATCCGGAACGAGGATGCCGGTATCGGCGAGGGCTGCGATCGCGCGCCGGCTTGCGTTGAACTCCACGGGAAGCGTGACGAGATAGAAAAGGACAGCGGCGGCAAAAAGGAGTATGCCGATCTGCGTCAGCAGCGGCACGCCGAGAATGATGCCGAAGATCGCGAGGTACGGGCCGAAAGAGGATCCGATCCCCGCCACCGGGGTGATCGCGGAACGCAAACGGTTCGGCAGGTAGCCGTTCGCATGCTGGATGGCATGTCCCGCCTCATGGGCGGCGACTCCGATGGCGGCCACCGAAGTGGATCCGCTGGTGGACTGCGACAGCCTCAGGATGCGGGTACGGGGATCGAAATGATCCGTCAGCTCCCCCGCAACGGTTTCCATGCGGACATCGCCGCAACCGTTCCGATCCAGGATCCGCCGGGCCGCCTGGTCCGCTGTCAGTCCCTGTGCCGATGCGATGGTGCTGTACCTGGAAAAAGTGCGGCGGACATGAAACTGCGCGAGCAGGCTCAACAAAAAAACCGGCAGAATGAGATACAGAAGATAAGGATC
>CAZNGQ010000328.1:0-2216 GCA_964572095.1 uncultured Oscillospiraceae bacterium | reverse complement strand
ATCGTCTCCCTGCCGGGGATGGCGCAGTTCCGGACGACCCGGCACATCCTTGGCGAATACACGCTCACCGGCTCGGATGTCGACCGGTTCCACGCGGACTCCATCGGGCTTATCGGCGACTTCCGCAAGAAGGACGACTGGTACGAGATCCCCTACCGGACCCTGTACGGAACACGGTGTGACAACCTGCTTGCCGCAGGCCGGATCGTGTCCGCCGAGGGAGACGGGTGGGAAGTGGCACGGGTCATACCGGCCGCCGCCTTGACCGGACAAGCCGCCGGTGTGGCTGCGGCCATGGCGGTCCGCGGCGGATGCGGCGTAGCGGATCTCAACATCGGCCGCCTGCAGGCAACCCTGCTGGAGAAGGGCGTCCAGCTGCATTTTCCAAAGGAAGGCTGAGGAGCGCTATTCCTCGAACGGTTCCATGATCATGCGGACCATCTCCGCATCCTCACGCGCATCCTCGCAGAGCGCCGTCACATCCACCATCCGTCCCTGCATCCGGCCCAGCCGCTGCGGACGGTACCGGAGTGAGATCTCCCCGGCATAGGCTTTCCAGGCCTCGTACGCGGAATTGGCCAGCTCAATGGCCCGCTGAGCGGTCGCCGGCCGGATCCCGATGTACGTGCGCCGGGTTTCCAGCGCACACTCGAATTTGAATGCATAGAAGCGGCCCAGCAGCGCCATGCAGCGGCAGTCCTCCACGAGATCCCGCATCTCCGGGGACACTGCGGCCCCGCCTGACGGCCAGCCGGCCAGCAGGCGTTCCGCCTCGCCGGCCCGCCGGTGCAGCTCGCGGGCGATCGCGTCCGGCGAAACAGTACCTTCCGGCAATGGCAGCCCGCGCCGGTCCAGCTCGCACTGGTCCTGAACGCTCAGTACGCCCGACCCCTTTTGCGCAGGGGTCAGCAGGTAATCGTGGATGTCGTGGAACATCAGGCGCCGGCCTGTGTGCAGCGCCGTGTGATAGTGGTCGAGACCGCAGTTGGCCTCGGGATAATTGTGGAAGTCGAAGTCGTGCCAGTGTGCGCTGTTGGTCAGCGGAATGATCCGCGAAACGGTCTCGCAAAGGGTGAACAGATGAACGGCGTCTGTCGCGGAGCAGCCAACCCGCACGCGCAGCAGGTCGATGAAGTGCGCGTCGGCCAGTGTCGGTTCATAAGCCAGCCGGCCCCAGACTGCCGTACGGTACCACTGGCGCTCCAGCACGTGCCGGTTCCCGGTTGTACTTCCTCCGTCCGGCGGCACCTGCAGATAGTCCATGCCGAGCGTATACCCGTCCGGACCCATCATGAATCCCTCCAGGAGGGGCATCGGCATGTTTCCGAGGTACTCGCGCGCAAAGCCGACGCCGCCCCAGCGCATCATGTACATATCGTCGTTGCGCAGGGTCAGCCATGTCTTCTGTCCCTCAGGCAGAGACGCGAAGAAATCGTTCCCGAAAGCCGGCTTTGTGGAGGAATACATGTGTGCCTGCGAGTACTTGAAGCTCAGGTCCAGACTTGCCGGGATTCCCTCGAACGCGTTCAGGATTTCCTGCGCGCCGCTGAAGTGTTGCCGGTGGATCAGCCGGAACGGCCGGCCGGTTCCTCCGATGGCATCCCGGATCCCCATTCCGTAGGTATCCGCCAGCCATTGCACATCCCCGTGGATGTCGGCCTCGGGATCCCGCCCGATGGACATGCGCTCGCCCGCCGTGACGCCGATGCCCATCAGCAGGGGGTAGGTCTCGATCAGCGCCGCGACGCTCTTGCGGAAATAGTCCCGGGTCACCGGATCGGAAATCGTGTCGGTGATTCCGTAGGGATTCCCCTCGGTGCCGTAGATGAAGATGTTCCAGGTGATGATCGTGAAGAAGACGTTCCGGTCGGCACCATATTGCATGACCTGCCGC
Organism: uncultured Oscillospiraceae bacterium; assembly: GCA_964572095.1. Taxonomy (GTDB): domain Bacteria; phylum Bacillota; class Clostridia; order Saccharofermentanales; family UBA5734; genus JAAYKS01. The sequence goes on along the minus strand of CAZNGQ010000328.1, from coordinate 322 downwards.
CAGAACGCGATCTTTTCGTCCATCGTCATCCGGCGGACGGTCTCGAGTTCCCGGGCGTATCGCTTGGAATACATGCCGAATCCCATGAGCGAAGCGCCGTACACCGGCTCGCGCGTACGCATGACATCCTCGAGCGCAACCTTCTCATAGCCGGGCACCCGGACCAGCGAAGGGAACGGATGCAGGCTCCAAAGCGAGACGACGTTGTACTTTTCACTGGCGAGCAAGTCGATGAGATTCTCCCAGAACGACAGCTCCCAGATATGCCGGATGTTGTTCCACGCGCTGTCGGACGCGTCCGAGTAGCTGGGGGTCCGGGCGT
>CAZNGQ010000327.1:0-2248 GCA_964572095.1 uncultured Oscillospiraceae bacterium | reverse complement strand
GCATCAGTGGCTACGAAGAATACGACAATTACGAAGAGGAATTCGAGCCTCAGGAAGATACATCCTACGAGGAAGAGACTGTCGAGCCGGCCGGTTCCGCACGCCAGAACCCGTTCAGGCAAAAGCCGGCCCGCGTCGTGGACTTCAAGGGGGGGCACGGGTCCCAGGTCGTCGTTCTTCAGCCGGCGGACATCGATACGGCCAAGGCGGTGAGCAATCATGTCCGCGCAGGCCGCACGGTGATCTGCAACTTCGAGAAGGTGGATCCGAAGACCGCGCAGCGTGTGGTCGACTTCATCACCGGCGCGGCGTTTGCGCTAGACGGGCAGGTTTCGCCGGTCTCCAACTCCATTTTCGTCATTGTTCCGCGCAGCGTTTCACTGTTGCAGGGCGCCGGCGATAATGAGTCCGCCATCGACTATCTCCGCCAGGCCAGGGGACTGCCCCGCTGACCGTTCGGCAGATCGCCACAAAGTCGGAAAACGAGGGCTTTCCAGAATGGAAAGCCCTTTCTCTATTCCGCAGGATCCGGACGGAAAGCGGTCGGGCGACTGACTATGATATAATTCTTTTGTTTTTATATATCCGGGGAGGATCCAATGATGGGCATCATCGCAGGATTGGACATCGGCGGAAGCACGACGAAGATCGTCGCATTGAGCGATCGGCGGATCATCAGCCGTGAGCTGGTGGTCGCCACCGACCCGATCACTTCCGCGTACGGAGCGGTTGGCAAGCTGTTGAACGACAACCGGCTGCCGCTTTCCGCCATCGACCGCATCATGGTGACCGGCGTCGGCTCTTCCCATATCCTGGACGGTCTCTTCGGCATCCCGACCCGTGCCGTTCCCGAGTTCGATGCCGTCGGGCTCGGCGGACTGTTCCTGTCCGGACTGGATCGGGCGATCATCGTCAGCATCGGCACCGGCACCGCCATCGTGCTGGCGGACTCCAGCACCGTCACCCATGTAATCGGATCCGGAATCGGGGGAGGGACGCTGATCGGGCTCAGTCATGCCATGCTCAACGTCCGCGATTTCACTACGATCGTCGACATGGCGGAGCGGGGGGACCTTGGCCATATCGATTTAAGCATCAAGGACATCTCCAATGCGGAAATTCCCGGGCTCAGTCCGGAAACCACGGCGTCCAATTTCGGCAAGATGGAAGACAACTCCGCCCGCGAGGACATCGCGCTGGGAATCATCAACATGGTGTTCCAGTCCATCGGCACCATGTCCGTGCTGGCGGCGCGGCTCCATGGCGTGAAGGACATCGTCTGCACCGGGAGCGTGACCCAGGTGCACCAGGGCAACAATGTGCTGCGCGGCATGTCCGACTTGTACGGAGTCCGATTCCACATCCCCGAGGGAGCCGAGTACGCCACGGCGCTCGGTGCGGCATTACTGCCGGCGGCATTGCTGCCGACCGAACAGGTGAAACTGGGCTAACCATAAAATAAGGAGCCGAATCGTATGAAAATCGCATTTTCCACCCTTGGCTGTCCCGAATGGTCCTGGAATGAAATCTATCCGATGGCCAAGGACCTGGGGTTCGACGGGATCGAGATCCGGGGACTCGGCAGCGAGATCCGCGCCGCGCGCACCCAGCCGTTCGCTGCCGGCGAACTCGACCGGACGATGTCCGAACTCCGTGGACTGGGCCTGGAGATCTCCTGTTTCTCTTCCGCCTGCTGCCTCAAGGACCGGACAAGCCTGCTGGCGACCCTGGCGGAAGGCATGGAGACGATCGATCTCGCCGGCCAGGCCGGCGTGCCTTTCGTTCGGATCCTGGCCGACCGTGAACCGCATGCCGAAGGGCCCGTCGACGACCAGGTCGTCGCCGAGGGCATCCGGATGCTCGCCGACCACGCGGCGGGAGCGGGTGTGTGTGTTCTCGTGGAGACAAACGGCGTCTACGCGGATTCCGCGCGCATGCGCGCCCTGCTGGACCTCGTCGCGCATCCGGCGGTCAAGGTCCTCTGGGACATCCACCATCCCATCCGGTTTTTCGGCGAGAGCCCCGAGCAAACCTTTGCGGTTCTCGGCCGCGACATCGCCTATGTCCACGTCAAGGATTCCGTGCGCGAGCCGGACGGGCATATCCGCTACCGCATGATGGGCGAGGGCGACCTGGGGGTCGACAAAGCCCTGGACGTGCTGGCAAAGGCTGAACCGCTCGCCTTCACCGACAATCTTCTTTTCATCCAATTGAATCTCATCATGGCCGGAACACCTTATACGTTTCC
>CAZNGQ010000326.1:0-2258 GCA_964572095.1 uncultured Oscillospiraceae bacterium | reverse complement strand
GGGTTTCCGCCCTGGAGCGCATCGGAACCGACCATCCCGACCTGGTCGTCCTCGACCTCATGATGCCCCGGATGAACGGCGCCGACGTGTGCCGGGAGATCCGTCGCACGAGCAAGCTCCCGATCATCATGCTGACGGCCAAGGGCGAGGAGATCGACCGGGTGGTCGGACTGGAGCTCGGCGCGGACGATTATATCGTAAAACCGTTCAGCCCGCGCGAGGTCATCGCGCGGATCAAGGCCGTCCTGCGCCGGATCGCCGAACCGGCCGAGACCGGCTCCGTGCTCCGGTTCGAGGGACTGGAGATCAGTCTCGACAACTACCAGGTGAAGATCGACGGGCACGCGATCCCCTGCACGCCCAAGGAGGTCGAGATCCTGCACCTCCTTGCCTCGCACCCCGGCCAGGTCATGGACCGCGAGCAGATCCTGTCCAAGGTGTGGGGATACGATTATTTCGGGGACACCCGGACGGTCGACACCCATATCAAGCGGATCCGGCAAAAGATCTGCGCCGATTCCAGCCCCTGGGGCCTGTATACCGTCTACGGCGTCGGCTACAAGTTCGAGATGACCGGCCGGGCCAGGGGTTAAGGGTGGATTGATGTTCAAAAGCTTTTACCTGCGCCGCACCATGCTCCTGATCATCGTCACCGTACTTCTGTGCGCGGTCCTGACCGCAGGGCTGTACAGCGTGGTTTCGCGGTATGTGTTCGCGGACATGAGGGCCGACGAGATGGTCGACACCAGCCGGTTCGTCGGCGCGCAGGTGACCGAGTTCGCGCGCGGGGTCCGGCCGTACGAGTACATCCAGGTCGTCCTGACCGGAACCGCCCAGGTTTTCCGCACCAACATCCTGGTCTTCGACTACAACGCCGACGTCCTGTTCTCCGCTTTCGACGAGGCGGCGGTCGGGCCGGCCGGGGATCTGGCGGAGGTTCTCCGCGACGACATCATCGGCATCCTGGGAGGGCAGGCGCAGGCGCGCCCGCAGCCGCGCGAATACGGGCGTTTCGTCATCATCGGAACCCCGGTCAGCATCGGGACCACCGTCTATGGCGCGGTTTTCCTCATCACCCCCATGAACGAGGTCACGACCGCCCTGTCGGGCCTGCTCCGGACGCTGCTGCTCTCCTCGCTCGCGGGCGTCCTGCTCATGGCCTTCCCCGCCTACTATTTCTCCAAGCGGCTGCTCAGTCCCCTGCACGAGATGAAAAACGTGGCATCGGCGATGTCGCGCGGCAATTTCGGCATCCGTGCCGGTAAAAAGTACCGCGGAGAGTTCCACGAGCTCGCCGCCGCGTTCAACAATCTGGCGGACAACCTCTCCGAGAGCATTTCCGCGCTCTCCCTGGAGCGCACCCGCCTGCGCCAGGTCCTGGACGGACTTTCCGAGGGTATCGTCGCGGTGGACTCGCAGGGCCGGGTCACGCACGTCAATCCCGCCGTTCGGCGCATGTTCGGCTGTTCCGGACAGGATCCGGCGACGGATCGGGAATGCATCATTCCGGATCCCCGGATCTGGTCGGATTTCGACCTGGCCGTCGGGGAATTCGTTCCCATGGCCCGGGACATCGCCTTTTCCGGCCAGACGATCCGGGTCGCCGTCACACCGCTTGTGGACGAGGACGGCACCGCCTCCGGCGCGGTCGGGCTGTTTCGCGACATCACCGAAGCCCAGCGGCTCGAGCAGACCCGCAGGGACTACGTCGCCAACGTCTCGCACGAGATGCGGACGCCGCTGACGGCGATGCGGGCGCTCGTCGAACCGCTGTCCGACGGGATGGTCTCCGCCGAGAGCGACCGCAGGCGGTACTACAGCATGCTGCTCAGCGAGATCAAGCGGCTGACCCGGCTGATCAACGACATGCTCGAGCTCTCCCGGCTGCAGGCCGGTACGGTCTCGATGCACAAGACAGACGAGAGCCTGGTCGGCCTGCTCGGGGATGTCTCGGCGAAATTCGCCGGTGTGGCCGAGGACGCGGACATCCGGTTCCTGTCACCCTACCTGGAGCGTCCGGACGTTCAGGTCCGCATCAATCGGGACCGGATCGAGCAGATCCTGGTGATTCTGCTCGACAATGCTGTAAAATACACTCCGTCGGGCGGGACCATCACCCTGGACTGCAGAACGGATCCAGGCCATGCCACGGTAAGCGTCGCGGATTCCGGCATCGGGATTTCGGCCGAGGACCTGCCTCATGTGTTCGAACGGTTCTACAAGGCGGACAAGTCCCGACGGCCGACCTCCGGAACCGG
>CAZNGQ010000325.1:0-2269 GCA_964572095.1 uncultured Oscillospiraceae bacterium | reverse complement strand
GAGCTGCTGCCGCGGATGCGGAGCAACTACTTCGGGATGCTGCGGCTGATCGACGACCAGGTGCGGCGCTTTGTCGGCTTCCTCGAAAGCACGGGCCGGATGGAGGACACCCTGCTCGTCTTCATGGCCGACCACGGCGATTTCGCCGGGGAGTACGGCCTGATGCGCAAGGGGCCGGAGCTCCCGGAGGTGCTGACGCGGATCCCGCTGTTCTTCACCGGCCCGGGCATCCCGCCGGGGACCGCCCCGCGGCACGACGGCATATCGCTGGCGGACCTGTTCCCCACGGTCTGCGAGCTGCTGGGGACGCCGATCCCGCACGGGGTTCAGGGGCGCAGCCTGTGGCCGATGCTGACCGGCCGGGACTACCCCGCGGCGGAATTCGCGTCGGTGTACGCGGAGCAGGGGTACGGCGGGCTGCACTATACGGAGCGGGACCGTCCGGATTACGCCAACTGCCTGATCCCCGGCCCGGTCAAGACCTCGTTCGACGAGCTCAACACCTACTCCCAGAGCGGCGCGATGCGGATGGTCCGCAAGGGCGACTGGAAGCTGGTCATGGACATGCAGGGCAGCGGCCAGCTGTACCACCTGCCGGACGATCCGATGGAGCTGGACAACCGGTTCGGGCATGAGGACGTCCGGGCGATCCAGACCGAACTCGAGACCTGCCTGCTGGCCTGGTGCATCCGCATGCAGGATCCGCTCGCCGTCCCGGAGAACGGGAAATACACGATAAAAACGAACCCGCGCAACTACTGGACGGACGACTGACCGAGGACATTGGCATGAGAAAAACGCTGCACCGGTCGGTACTTGTAATCGCCTGCGTTTTCGCGCTGTCCTTTGCGGCGGGTCTGCTGGTCCGGTACGCGCGCGACGGCTACCTTGAGAGCGCCCTGCTGACCCGTGGGGATGTGGTGCGGGCGCTGCGGCAGGAGGGATTTGACCCGCGCAGGATCGAGAGTACGGGTTACCTGTTTCAGTTCGCTGCGGCACAGGTGTACACCTACCAGAGCGACGAGACGAACTCGGCGACGCTGCACCTGTATATATTCGAATCCGAGGAGCAGTCGAAAGCCGCTTTTCAATCGGTGGAGCGTGCGGGCTATGGGGCGTCCGAATCGGCATTTCAAGCCAAGAACATCCTGATGTATGCCGCATTCCATGCCCACAGGTCCGAGCTCACGGCAAAGCTGGAACACGCCGCGAGCCGGATGGGCGGAGGAAGGATACGCTGGAGCGGAACATGAGGTGAAAATAGGGGAGGGGGGCCACATATGAAACAAACGAAGTATCCGGTAAAAAGCCTATGCATCCTGCTGGTCGGCATCCTTTGTCTGGGCCTGGCCGCGTCGTGCTCCGCCCGGCGGCCGGCGGATCCCGACAAGGTCGTCAAGATCGCGGTCGGATCCCGCCACGTGGCCGGACTGACAGCGGGAGGCAAGGTGCTGTTTTCCGGCACGGTCCAGAATGAGAACGACCGGGTCAAGGACTGGACCGACATCCAGGACATCGCCGCCGGCGGATTCATGACCCTCGGACTCCGTCGGGACGGGACCGCCGTTCTCGCCGGCACGCTGGAGGGCATGGGCATCGACGGCCTGCCCCAGGCCCAGTGGGATGATGTCAAACGTCTCAACGTGTCCTCGTGGGAGGGCATCCAGGCCGTCGGGGCGTCCAAGTTGATGGTGTTTGGGCTGCGCAAAGACGGCACGGTCGCTTCCGACGGCGTCGGCTTTTATAAAAAAGTGGCGGATGGAACGGCTGCGTGGACCGACATCACGGCGATCAGCGTGGGCGAGACATCGGTCATGGGGTTGAAAAAGGACGGCACGGTGGTGGTTTCCGGCATCTCGTGGGGTTCCGGAACGATGGAATGGACCGACATCCGGGCGGTTTTTGCGGGCAACGACGAGCTGTACGGGTTGAAAAAGGACGGGACGGTGGTCGCGCAGGGGTTCGCGGCCAAGGCGTCCCGCGAAACGGCGACCCGTTGGCCGGAGGTCGTCAAGATCGTTTTCAACGCATCTTCGGTGATCGGACTGAAAAAGGACGGCACCATCCTGACGGCCGGTTTACCGGTCAACAATGCCGGGCGGATGGCCGCATGGTCCGGTCTCATCGATATCCAGCTATCGAGCAGTCACGTGGTCGGTTTGAAATCCGACGGAACCGTGGTGTCCACAAAACAGGAACAGCCGGTCATCCGATGGGATTGACCGGCTGTTCCGGTATGCGTCTTTCGTGTCGGCCCGTTACACCGGTG
>CAZNGQ010000324.1:0-2276 GCA_964572095.1 uncultured Oscillospiraceae bacterium | reverse complement strand
AAGTACAGCCTGGACATCAGCCCGGCCACCGTACGCAACGAGATGGCGGAGCTGGAGGCGCTCGGTTATCTGGAGCAACCCCATACCTCTGCGGGCCGGATTCCTTCCGACAAGGGATACCGCGAGTACGTCGACAGCCTGATGGACGTCGGCAAACTCAGCGAAGACGAGATCAACGACATCCGCGGGCACATCCGCGACAGCGTCGACGAGATCACCCGCCTGCTCAAGAAGGCGTCGAGCATCCTGACCGAAAAGACGGGCTACACCTCGGTGGCCCTGACCCCCAGATTGAACGACAGCCATTTCCAGCAGTTGAAAATGATGATGATCGAACCCGGCCGCGTGCTGGTCGTGGTCGTCCTGAGCGCCGGGCTGGTGCGTGACCGCATCGCGCGGGTGCCGGAGCTGATCGACGAGGAGCAGCTGCACCGGGTCGCCCGCGCGATCGAGAGCGGCCTGTCGGGCATGCGCCTGGACGACATCACGATGGTGACGGTCACCACGGCCGGCCAGAAGGCCCACCTGCCGGAGAGCCTCCTGAACCAGGTCCTGTACGAGGCCTACGTCTCCATCAAGCAGGCGGAGAACCTCGAGGTCTATATGGAGGGGCACAGCAGGCTGCTGACCTTCCCCGAGTTCCATGACGTCCGCAAAGCCCGCGACCTCTTCGATACCCTGTCGCGGGACGGCATCGTGGCCGGGTATCTCAACGAGTCCGAGGAACCCGTCATGGCCTGTCCGATCGACGAGCCGTCCGCCGCCATCGAGCCCGGCAGGCTCGAGACGGACATCGCGCCCCGGCTCGAGACCCCGCGCCGTCCGTTCATGATCCGGATCGGCCAGGAGATCGCGCTCGAGGGTCTGCAGGATTGCAGCTTCGTCACCACAACCTATCGGCTCGGCGACCGGGTGATCGGCCGCATCGGAGTCGTCGGCCCCCGGCGCATGGAATACGGCCGGGTGGTATCCCATATCGGTTTCATCCGCAGCGCCATCAACGAATTCGGCAAACAGATCGCCGGGGTGGAGCGGACGAAAGGAACGGAGGCAAAAGAATGAAGAGGAAAGAAAAGCCGGCATCGGGCGAGGAGGAATCCCTCAAGGACGACTTCCGCGAAGACGCCGCGCAGGCGGGACAGGACCAGGAGAGCCCGGATCCCGGCGACTACACGGAGTGTTCGTGTGACGACGAGGCCGCTGAGGGGCCGCAGGACGCGGCAGCGCTCAAGCTGGCCGAGCTGAACGACCGGTACTTGCGGCTGTACGCCGAATACGACAACTTCCGCAAGCGCACGCAAAAGGAAAAAGAAGCGATCTACGGCGACTGTGTCGCCCGGGTGACGGCGGAGTGGCTGCCGGTCATCGACAACCTGTCCCGCGCCGCCGAAGCCGTCTCGCGGTTCGAAAGCGGGGTGGACCGCTCGATTTCCGAAGGCATCGAACTGGTGCTGCGCCAGGCCGCCGACAGCCTCGCCAGGCTCGGCGTGGAGGTCATCGAGGCGGTAGGCCGGCCATTCGACCCCTCGCTCCACGAAGCGGTCATGCAGGTCGACCAGGACGGGGCGGAGACCGGCACGGTCGTAGAGGAATTCCAGAAGGGCTATCGCAAGGGAGACCGCATCATACGCCACAGCATGGTCAAGGTCGCCAACTGAACCCGGATACAGCGGACAACAAGCATATCTTGATTTGATATCAACAAGCATCTATGGAGGATGAAAAACATGGCAAGAGTAATCGGAATCGACCTTGGTACGACCAATTCCTGTGTCGCGGTGATGGAAGGCGGAGAGCCGGTGGTCATTCCGAATCCGGAAGGCAACCGCACCACCCCCTCGGTCGTCGCCTTTTCAAAGACCGGCGAGCGGCTGATCGGCCAGGTCGCCAAGCGCCAGGCCGTCACCAACCCCGACCGCACGGTCCAGTCCATCAAGCGCGAGATGGGATCCGCCCACAAGGTCCAGATCGACGACAAGACCTATTCCCCGCAGGAGATCTCGGCGATGATCCTGCAAAAGCTCAAGAGCGACGCCGAAGCCTATCTCGGTGAAACCGTGACCCAGGCCGTCATCACCGTTCCCGCCTATTTCAACGACGCCCAGCGCCAGGCGACCAAGGACGCCGGCCGGATCGCCGGACTGGACGTGCTTCGCATCATCAACGAGCCGACGGCCGCTTCCCTGGCGTACGGGCTCGACAAGGAGCACGACCAGAAGATCGCCGTGTTCGACCTGGGCGGCGGCACGTTCGACGTGTCCATCCTGGAAATCGGC
>CAZNGQ010000323.1:0-2279 GCA_964572095.1 uncultured Oscillospiraceae bacterium | reverse complement strand
AGGAGGCCCTCCATGAAGATCAGCGCACCCAAGGGAACCCGCGATATCCTGCCGTCCGAAATCGGCCGGTGGCGCCATGCCGAGCAGGTTTACACCCAGGTCTGCGCGCTGTACGGCTACGAGGAGATCCGCGTCCCGACCTTCGAGGCGACCGAGCTGTTCCAGCGCGGCGTCGGCGACACGACCGACATCGTCCAGAAGGAGATGTACACGTTCGACGACAAAGGCGGCCGCAGCATGACGCTGCGCCCCGAGGGCACCGCGGGCGTCGTGCGCAGCTATATTGAAAACGGCATGGGCTCGCTGCCCGCGCCGGTCCGCCTGTTCTACAACGTCACGGCCTTCCGGTACGAAAACGTGCAAAAGGGCCGTTCCCGCGAATTCCACCAGCTTGGCGCCGAGGCGTTCGGTTCCGAGGGGCCGGGCATCGACGCCGAGCTGATCGGCATGCTTGCGCTTTTTTTCGAGCGCATGGGCATCCCGGACACCTCCCTCCACATCAACAGCATCGGCTGCCCGGTTTGCCGCGGGGCTTACAACACGTTGCTCCGGGCGTATTTCGAGCCTCAAATCGGCGGGATGTGCGAGGACTGCCGCAATCGGATCGACCGAAACCCGCTGCGCATCCTCGACTGCAAGGTGGCGCATGACCACGAGATCGCGACCGGAGCCCCGCGGATCCTCGACCACCTCTGCCCGGACTGCCAAATGCACTTCGAGGGACTGAAACAGGCCCTCGACGCGCAGGGGATCGTGTATACCGTAGACAGCAACATCGTCCGCGGGTTGGACTACTACACCCGGACGGTCTTCGAGTTTATATCGGATTCGTTCCAGTCACTGGGCGGGACGATCTGCGCCGGCGGCCGGTACGACGGTCTCGTCGAGAGCGTCGGCGGCCCCCCGACACCTGGCGTGGGATACGCGATGGGGCTGGAGCGGCTGTTCCTCGAGCTGGACGCGCGCGGGATCGCACGGCCGGAGACCCCTTCCATGGACATCTACCTGGCTCCGATGGGCGGTGCCGCGGCGGTGTTTACGGCGTCGCTCGCCAATCGCCTGCGCCGTGCGGGCGTCCGGACCGAGACCGACCAGTGCGGCCGCAGCCTCAAGGCCCAGCTCAAGTACGCGGGCAAGCGCGGCGTGCGGTTCACGGCCGTCATCGGCGAGTCGGAGCTGGAGAGCGGCCGGGTGACCCTCCGCAGGATGAAGGACGGTGTCGAGGAGAGCGTCTCCCTGGCCGACCTCGAGGCGGACGCCGCCTCCCTGATGGCCGCTTTCGGCGACTGAACGGACCCTGCCCCCTGATCTGCAACGGACGCGCCCGGCCGCACAGGACCGGCGCGATGGAAAGGAGCCAACCACTATGGCGGAAAACATCGTCGGCCTCAAACGCACCTGCATGTGCACGGATCTTGGCGAACAGGATGTCGGCAGGACCGTCACCCTGATGGGGTGGTGCCATCGGCAGCGCGACCTGGGCGGCCTCGTGTTCATTCTGCTGCGCGACCGCACCGGCGAGATCCAGCTGGTCGCCGACGATACGACACCCCCCGAGGCGCGTGACAAGGCGATCCGGACCCGCAGCGAATTCGTCCTGGCCGTCACCGGCGTCGTGTCCCTGCGTTCCGCGCCCAACCCCGAGATGAAAACCGGCACGATCGAGATCGCGGTGCGCGAGCTGCGGATCCTGGCCGAGTCCCAGACCCCGCCGTTCTACATCGACGAGGACGCCAAGGCGAACGAGCCGCTCCGCCTCAAATACCGGTATCTGGACCTGCGCCGCCCCAACATGCAGCGCAATCTGGCCCTGCGCCACCGCGTCGCGCGCATCGCCCGCGACTATTTCGACGGCGCCGGCTTTCTCGAGATCGAGACGCCGATGCTCATCCGCAGCACGCCCGAGGGCGCGCGCGACTACCTGGTGCCCAGCCGGGTGTTCAACGGCCGGTTCTTCGCCCTGCCGCAATCCCCGCAGCTGTTCAAGCAGCTGCTGATGGTGGGTGGGTACGATCGGTACATGCAGATCGCTCGCTGCTTCCGCGACGAGGACCTCCGCGCCGACCGCCAGCCGGAATTCACCCAGATCGACCTTGAGATGAGCTTTGTCGATGCCGAGGACGTCATCTCGGTCAACGAGGGCTTCCTCAAGCGCCTGTTCAAGGAAGTCCTCGACAAGGACATCGCCCTGCCGCTGCCCCGGCTGACTTATGCCGAGGCGATGGACCGGTTCGGCTCGGACAAGCCGGACCTGCGGTTCGGCATGGAGCTGCGCGACC
>CAZNGQ010000322.1:0-2289 GCA_964572095.1 uncultured Oscillospiraceae bacterium | reverse complement strand
GCTGGTAGATCCGCCTGGCGTCGCCCAGAAAATGAAGCATGTTGTCCCGGTCCAGATGACCCCGCTCGATGAGAAACTCGAGATACCGCTCCCCGTGGATCGGCGGCAGCGACATGAGAACCGGACGGATGCCCTTCTCCCGGAGCAGGTCGATCATCGCCTGCAGTTCGCGTTCAAAATCGGGCAGCGGCGTGTAGGGGTGATGCGGCGCGTCCGGATCCGCCGAGACCGCCGCCCAGTCGAAATCACAGTCGTTTCCGCCGTACTCGAGCAGGACGGCGTCGCAGTCCAGTCCGTCCAGCAAGGCTTTCTCGAGATTCTGCCTCCCCCGGCCGACCGTGCTGCCGAACCGCGACCGGTTCACCACCGACAATCCCAGCGCACGTCCGGCGATCTGGACGCAACTCTCCTTGAGCAGGGAATAACTGGCCTTGATATCGTCAAAAACGACTCCCTTGAGTATGGAGTCCCCCCAGATGCCGATCGTTCTTGCCATCTTTTGAAGCATAAGCGCCTCCTGATTGAATAAACTTGTGAACATGGCGTGTCATTGTTATCGTTGTTGCTTCTCGTCATATTGATTATTACATAATCCGTTTTTCAATGCAATAGACTTCATCGATCCGGAACAGCTGCTCCTCTCCCGGCCAGGCGATCGAACCTCGGACGGTTGTAGCGCTGCGCCAGGATGCACGGAAGGTTGACGAGAACGGCATATCCGATCATGACGAATCCGACCCCGACGGGGTTCCAGAGAAAGAACAGCGATGCCGGGGGAATCGCAACCCAATGGGCCAGTTCCGCCCTGCGGGATTCCCGGATGAACGCGCGGTAGTATGCCTGCGTTCGCTCGCCCAGACGCTTCTTCGGGAAACCGCCCCGGAACAGGCTACTACCGTCCGGCAGCAGCCGCTTCCACCGCCGTATCCCGAGCAGGCGTTGGTAGATCCGGCCGCCGTCCTCCCACCGCCGCTCGCGGAACATCGCGTGGTCGCGCTCAAGCCACACGTCCGGTACCCGGTTCGCCAACCAGACCGTTCCCAGATGGATCGCAAGCCAGGCGGCGAAATCCGCGAGGATCATCCACAGGACCGGCGTCACAGGGGGATGTCCCTTCCGCGCCACTTCACCTTGTGCAGGATGCGGGTGCAGATCACGGACCAGCAGAAGACCAGGACGAAGCCCAGCAGCGTGATCGGGAACAGCAGGACGGACAGCGGATGCCATCGGCCGACCTTGCGGGCCAGCCAGGCGAACTGGAGGAGCCAGGCGGTAAAGAACCCCGCGACGGGGACGGCGACCGATGCGCCAACGTGGAGGGCAACGGCCTGGACCAGCAGCGAAGTCGAAGCGAATCCGCCGCACACCCACAGGATGGCCATAGCGAGGATCAGCGGGTGGATCCGGGTGGATCCGGCACTGAAGTTTTTTGTCCAACCCTCAACGAGGGAACCCGGCCCCTCGGGGTACATGCGGAAGTGGACCGTGTCCCTCCCTGTCCGGCAGCGGACGGGCAATCCGTGTGTCTGGAACCACCGGCCGATCGCCAGGTCGTCGAGCACTTCGGCGCGCACGGACCGATGGCCGTCCACGGCCATGTATTCGTCGCGCCGGCACAGCATGCAGGGACCGAACGCGCCCGACGCCCGCAGACGCTCCCCCAGGGGCGTGAACACGTTCATGCCGGCCAGGACGATGATGTTGAACACGAGCGAGAGGGACTCGTACAGCCGTTCCGTCCGATGGTACGGCTGCCAGGACAGCAGGCCGGACGCGCCATCGGCTCGAAACGCCCCGCACAGCCGTTGCAGGCTGTCGGGCCGGTCCAGCCGGGTGTCGGCGTCCAGGAACAGCAGCCACTCGCCGGCCGCAGCGCGGGCTCCGCTCCAGCAGGCGCGCGACTTGCCCACCCAGCCCTCCCCTACTTCCTCTGCCGAGACGATGCGCACCCCGCATTCGGTGAACGCTGCGGCGACTTCAGCCGTGCGGTCGGTGGACCCGTCGTCGACGACCAGGATCTCCAGGGGGCGGCAGGCCTGTATCCGCAGCGACTCCAGCAGCGGTTCCAGGCGTTTTTCCTCGTTATAGGCGGGTATGATAACGGATAGACGGGCTACGTCGGCGGCCGTTCCGGAATCCTCCAGAAAAGCCGGCAGGATCCGGCGGGAGGGGACTCGCCAGAGCATCAAGAGACCGGAAATCAAAGACAGGAGCAGGATGACCACATTGACGACCGGCATAATGGCCTCCGTGGAGTTGTCAGCCTTTGCGCCACAGTCCTTCGAGCAG
>CAZNGQ010000321.1:0-2301 GCA_964572095.1 uncultured Oscillospiraceae bacterium | reverse complement strand
GGGGTCTTGACGATATGCTGGTCAGAAATTGCTCAGGTGGGGTTGTCTTTCACAAGGACCGGGTTTTGCTGCTCAAGAACGAGAAGCATGAATGGGTTTTCCCCAAAGGGGTCATCCGGACCGGTGACTACCCGGATGAAGTGGCCGTCCATCGGGTCGAACTGGAAGCCGGCATCAAGGCCAAGATCATTTCCGCAGCCGGACGGACGAATTACGAGTTCTACTCGATTTCGCGCCAGCGGCCGGTCTGCAACAAGATCGTCTGGTACATCATGAGCGCCGAAGGTGAGGCAGTGGTCCCGAACGAAGCGCAGAATTTCTACGAAGGCGGATTTTTCACCCTGGAAGAGGCCATGGAGAAGGTCACGTACAGTCAGGATAAATCACTTTTGATGCTGTCCTACCAGAAATACAAGGAGCTGGTCTGACCGGCGCATGAACCAGGGCTTCTGTCGCCTGGCCCGGGATGCCGGCATCGAGCTGATCGAGCAGAAATCGCGATTCATCGCGAGAGGGCGGTCCGTCGAGGATGAAACCGAGGCGATCGCCTTTCTTACGTCCATACGGAGCCAGTACCCCGACGCCACACATCATGTATATGCCTATTCGCTCTGCAGAGGCCAGTTTCTGCAACGGTTTTCGGACGATGGTGAACCATCCGGCACGGCCGGGCTGCCGGTCCTGAACATCCTGCAGCGCAATGATCTGTCGCAGTCGATCATCGTCGTTGTCCGTTATTTCGGAGGCACGCTGCTCGGAACGGGCGGACTGACGCGCACCTACGGAAAGGCGGCCGCCCTGCTGGTCCGGGAAGCGGGGATCGAGCGTCTGATTCCCAGCAAGCGCTACATCGTCACGCTGCCTTACAGCGATTTCGAACCGGCGACCCGGCTGATGCCGCACCTGGGCGCCCAGGTGAATGGGACACGCTTCGAACTGGACGCGGAAATGACGATCTCCGTTCCGCAAGGCCAGGATGAGGCCTTCATGCGGTCGATCATCGAACTGACCCGCGGCAGCGCACTGGTCGAACCGGCCGGAGAGGGTGAAATCATCATCCCGACGCTCTGCGACGAGCCGGATGATCCTTGAAACGGATGAGCGAAAGTCTCATGGATCCACCAGTCGTGCGGACCTGTGCGCCATGTCGATCCACATGCAGATCCAGAAGTCTTGCCAGTTATTGCATGCCGCCTTTATAATAGTTGGGCATTGCATATATGAGTCAACGGGAGGCACGATATGTCCGGTCATTCAAAATGGAACAACATCAAGCGTAAGAAGGGCGCAGCCGACGCCATCAAGGGCGCGACCTTCACGAAAATCGGCCGTGAACTGGCTGTGGCTGTTCGCTCAGGCGGCGCGGATCCGGAGGCGAACAGCCGTCTGAAAGACGTGATCGCGAAAGCGAAGGCGGCGAACATGCCGAACGACAATATCCAGCGCAGCATCAAGAAAGCTGCCGGCGCCGGTGAGACGGAACACTACGAGGAGATCCTCTACGAAGGTTACGGTCCTGGCGGGGTCGCCGTCATGGTCCGGACCCTGACCGACAACCGGAACCGGACAGCCGGCGATGTCCGGCATGTTTTCGACAAATTTGGCGGCAACATGGGCACGACCGGCTGCGTCGGATTCCTGTTCTCCGAAAAGGGACAGATCCTGATCGACCGGACGGAATACGAGGATGAGGAAGCGGTCATGATGGATGCCCTTGACGCGGGCGCCGAGGATTTCGCCGCAGAAGACGAAGTGTTCGTCGTGACGACCGATCCTGGAAGTTATCATCCGGTTCGCGAAGCGCTCGAGAAAAAAGGCTACGCTTTTCTCGACACCAGCCTCGGCCCCGTGCCCATTACCTATGCCGAGCTGACGGATCCCGAGCTGGTCGAAAAGATGGAGAAGCTGATCGATCGACTGGATGAACTGGACGATGTCCAGGAAGTCTACCACAACTGGGACAACTGATCGGATTTGAGACGGATCAGGCTGCGGCTCCCGGAAAACCGTCCGGAGCCAGCCTTTCATGACAGAAGACCCGGAGGCATGAACGTGGCGGAACATTCGCGCGAACAACCGGACCAGGCGGGTGAACGGAAACCGGACGGCAAGTCCGGCTTGCGGCGCCTGGGACGCTTCGCCGAGGTGGTCAACCGATCCTACGTCGAACGGTCGGGGCAGATCGACGACAAGGCGCATGAAGAGGAACTGCTGCGCACCCAGCTGCAGCAGATCGGCGTCGTCGCGTTCATCGGTCCGAGCGGGACTGGAAAAAGCACACGAGCGATCATGGTTGCCCGG
>CAZNGQ010000320.1:0-2305 GCA_964572095.1 uncultured Oscillospiraceae bacterium | reverse complement strand
ACATTCCTGGCCTTTGCCGTCCTCTTCGCGATTCACGTAGCAGCTGCCGTCGCTGTTTTCCAGGATCCGGTCCTCGTTGCTGAAATCGAACGAGTACTTGCCGTCTCCAGTGCCCACGAGATCCTTGACGAGAACAATGGCACTGTCGATATCGGCCACCTGGTTTTCGGCCGGCATCGTTTCGGATCCGGTCGTGTCGGGCAGGTCCGAACCGTCGCAGCCCGTAAAGGTTATCAGGAGAAGCAGGAACAACAGGATCAGATGGATTTTTTTCATAAAGAGCACTCCTTGTGTTGTTATTCGGTGCAAGCCTATAACAAGGTAACGCACTTCCCATGAGAACGCCATACGCATTGTTATTCCGTTTGGATTACTATTGTGTCATATTGGACACATAGGTTACCTTTCACCCGCACCGCGCGAGTCCATGCCGCGTCAAACCACATGAAAAGCTCCTTTCGGTACCTTCCGAAAGGTGCCTTTCGGGAGGACCCGAAAGGTGACATGTGAAAGAGGCGATAAAGATGATTACGGAAAAGAAACTTCGAAAGACAAAGCCACACAGCAGGCATCGCCTGCCCACGCGGATGATCCTCTTCGTCCTGCTGGCCGGACTGGTCGCAGGACTGGCGGCAGGGTGCGGCGGGTCCGCACGGCCGATCGGGCAATGGACAAACGCAACGGATGGAACCGTGGTTCTTCTTGACGAAAACGGCAAGCCGACCACTCCGGTTCCGGTCGGGGAGTGGTACCGGTTCAATGCGGACGGCAGCTATTACAAGGTCGCGCGCTACATGACTTTTGCCATTGGCGGCGTTTCGGTGGTAGAAGGCCGGTATACCGTCCAGGGAACCGCCTTGAAGCTGGTCCAGCGGACGGAGAGCTTCTTCCCGGACGAGGGCAGTCCCCAGCCGGCGAAATCGCGGGTTCCATTGGCGGACGAGGCGGAGATGATCTGGCGGACCGACCGCGCGGGCGGCGTGGACACCCTGTATCTGTCCTCCGGCGCGGATCAGCCTGAAATCGCGTTCCGGGCGGTCAAGGAATAGAAAAACCAATGGCCCTGTGGCAAAATAGGGTATTCCACCGACTCATGACGTGGGCGGACCACTTTTCCGGGAGGGCCTATGGAATTCATACATTACGACCTCGAGGGCGAAAAACACAGCGGCATCAACCATCGCTGGGTACAGCCGCCGCAGGTTTCCTATTTCGTCACGACGGTCGACCGGCTCGGCAACGTCAACGTCACGCCCGTCACGATGGGTACCAGTTTCGGCCCGCCGTTTTACTATGTCTTCTGCCTTTCCAACCTGTTCGTGCCGGATTGGGACGGCGAATACAAGCCGGGCATCAAGCAGGGTTACATGAACCTCAAGGAAATCCCGGAGTGTGTCATCAGTTATTACGGCCACGACCTGGTCCGCGAGAGTTGGATCGTCGGCATGCCGGTTCCGAAGGGGATCAACGAGATGGACGTGGCCGGGCTGACCCCGCTGCCGTCCAAGAAGGTCGCGCCCCCCGGCATCACGGAGTGCCCGGTCAATATGGAATGCCGCGTCATCAACACGCTCAAGGTGGGCAGCCGCTGGACGCTGTACACCTGCGAGATCGTGGGGGTCTCGGTCAACGCCGACTTCGTGGCACGGGACAAGTCCGAATTCGGAGACATGGGCGTTCTGGGCATCGACCCGGTCTTCGAGGTCAAGATCGCCAAGGGCGACACCCCTGAGACGGGCAATATGCGGCTGTACTACAACCGCATGGATTTCTCCAGAATCGAGCGCTGTCCCGAGGATGTGGGCTGCGAGGACGAGTGGATCGGCAGCTTTGACCAGTGGCTCGTCGACGAGCAGAAGCGCGGCAAGCTTACCGAGGACGAGCGGCTGGCCCTTCTGGACCTCGACGCCCGGTGGGCCGCGAACCGGGATCCGGCGGTGAACATGGACGTCAAGCGGGAACTGACCGACCGGCTCCGAAAACTGGTGCGAAAACCATAAGGCGATCCTCAGCATGCAGCAAGGCGACTTGGAGACGGACGTATGAGCAGAGCCCGATCGATCCGGAAACCCGAGTTCCTGAACGACCAGGAATATGAATCCCGGCTGGCAGACCTCGACTTCTGGCGGCCGTATGTCATGGCTGTCCTGGACCATCACAACCTGAACGACGGCTACCGGAATCCGACGATCGGGATCGGCACCGCCTGGCCGACCTTTGTCTGCGGGGATCTCGTGGTCAAGCTGTTCGGACAGCTCCGCAACTGGCTGGTGGGATTCCGGACCGAAAAGGCCGCCCACATCCT
>CAZNGQ010000319.1:0-2314 GCA_964572095.1 uncultured Oscillospiraceae bacterium | reverse complement strand
TCTTTTTGATGCGCAAACCGCCATCCGCCGCGCGATGGTGGCACAGACCGGCCCCGAAAACCAGGTCCAGTGCGGGATTATCGCCCTGCCGCAGTTGTGCTCGGTCGAGGTGTTGTTTCCCAGCGGAGACCGTTGATCTTAAAAGCAAACGCGTTCGCGCAGGGCTTGCGGTCCGGCATCTTGATGGTCAGCGCCGCATCACTCCTTGCCCACTCGATCTTGCCGTCGTGACCCAGCAGCCGAACCTCCGCGATCTCGCCCCTGGCAAGGCCGGCCGCGCTTCCGAGAGACTTGATGCTCATCCGTTCACCCGGCCAGTCAAGGGCGATGGCGTAGAGGACATCTCCCTTCGTCGTGAAACGGATGTCCTCGCCGCTGAAGACCTTTCGCTTGGTGTCATTGAATGAGCCGCTCACCACGGGAGTGGGTCCTTCGCCAAACACCTTCCACGGACGGGTGCCGTAGATCGCCTCGCCGTTGATGGCCAGCCACTCGCCGATCTGCCGCAGGATGGCCTGTTCGGGCTCCGGCACCGTGCCGTCGGGTCTCGGCCCGATGTTCAGCAGCAGCGCCCCGTTCTTGCTGACGATGTCGACCAAATCGTCAACGATCGAGTCCGCGGTCTTGTAGTCCTGTTTCTCGACGTAGCCCCAGGAGTTCTTCGAGATGGATGTGTCCGTTTGCCAGAACATCGGGCGGATTTCGGCCAATTGGCCGCGCTCGATGTCGAGAACCGCTGCTTTTGCAGGAAAGGCCTCCTTCTTGTAGTTCACGGCCACGCCCTTGTTCCATTGATCGCCGCGGTTGTAGTAGTACGCGGCAAACCGCTGGAGGTACGGCTGGAACACCGGCTGTTCGATCCACCAGTCGAACCAGATCAATTGCGGCTGGTATTTGTCCACCAACTCGCAGGTCCGCAGCAGCCAGTCGTCAAGGAACGCCTTGTCGGGCGTAGAGCCCTTCTCTGGTTGTGCCGGAGCGTACAGGCCGCTGTAGCGAGGATCTTTCACGTCGGAATTGAAGGCCATGCCGCCGTCGTAGAACCACCAGTGTTCGGCGCGGTGGGAGGACACGCCGAAGATCAGGCCTTCGGCGCGTACCGCGTGGGAGAGTTCTCCGATGAGGTCGCGCTTGGGCCCCATCTTCGCGGCGCTCCAGTCGGTGAAGGAGCAGTCGTACATGGGAAAGCCATCGTGATGCTCGGCCACCGGAACCACGAACTTGGCCCCAGCTTCGCGGAACAGCTTCGCCCAGGCGCCCGCGTTAAACCGTTCGGCCTTGAACCTGGGAATGAAGTCCTTGTATCCGAACTTGTCCTGCGGCCCATACGTGGCGACATGATGCTTGAAGTCCTCGGAGTCCTTCCGGTACATGTTCCGCGGATACCATTCGCTCCCGAACGCCGGAACCGAATACACGCCCCAGTGGATGAAGATGCCGAACTTGGCATCGAGGTACCACTCGGGCACTGATTGGGTTTCCAGCGAGTCCCAGGAGGCCTTGAATGGGCCGCCGGATGCGACCCGATCGATTGCCTCCATGCTCGTCGGACTCGTGGCGGCGGAATGATCCGCGGCCCGGGCGAGCCCGTCGAAGAAGATCAGCGTTGCTAGCGTGCAGGCAAGCACAGTCAGGTATTTCGACGTCATGTCCGCAAGCCTCCTTTTGTATCCCCGTGGCAGGGGTGGGCCATTCTCCACGTTCTTGCGGCGAGAGGCAACAAGGGAGCAAGGCCGCTGTCGGTGCCTGTGGTCGAGGACACTCGCTGCGCCGGAGTGTGCCTTCACTCTCTTGAAGAACCGCGACTGACGCGCATGGCGTCGAGAGCCGCGATGCGGGCCTGGGCATGATCGACGATCGGTGGCGGATAGGCTCGGCCGGCGCGGCCGCTCTTGCGGGTCCTTGCGGGTGGCGGTGAAGTCCAGGGTGCGTGGATGTGCTCTACGGGCAGCGCGGCCAGTTCAGGCACGTAGCGTCTGATGTATTCACCGTCGGGGTCGAATCGTCTGGACTGCGTGACCGGGTTGAAGATCCGGAAGAATGGCTGGGCGTCGGTGCCGATGCCGGCGGACCATTGCCAGCCGCCGAGATTCTGAGAAAGGTCGAAATCGATCAGCTTGCGCGCGAAGTAACGCTCGCCCCATTTCCAGTCGATGAGCAGGTCCTTGGTGAGAAACGACGCCGTGATCATCCGCAGGCGATTGTGCATCCAGCCGGTCGTATTCAGCTCGCGCATCCCGGCGTCGACGATGGGATACCCGGTGTGTCCCTCGCACCAGGCGCGAAACCGGCGGCGATCGTGTCGCCATGGGAA
>CAZNGQ010000318.1:0-2314 GCA_964572095.1 uncultured Oscillospiraceae bacterium | reverse complement strand
TGCGCCACCTTGCAGGCCGTAAGCGTATCCAAGCGGGCAGCCCTCGACCTTGAAACTCGAGTTTAGCTGTTTCTTGTCGGAGTCTTTGGCGGTGGAAAGGAGCCCGTCGTTCTTACAGTTGAACAACGACCACGAGCCGGATTTGGAGCTGTCGGGAAAGACAGCCGGCACGTCCTGCTTGCCCCGCGGGTTGAGGTAATCGGCAGCCAGATCGGCCACTAGATCGCCGTCGAGGGTGAAGAGATCCTTTTTCCAGTTGCCATCGCTTTTCGGACCATACAACGCGAGACGAATCTCGCCGTTGGCTGACAGACGCGGCTCGGAGAGCAATTCGTCGTCCGCGAGGCGAATCGGACTTGCGTCGCTGAGATTCGGGATCTTGAAATAGACGTCAATCCCGTTCGGATCGACGAACTCTGTCAGAACCACATCGACCTGGTCCCCGGTGCGGTCAGGATTCGTCCAGGCCTTGAGGACAACCTTCTGTCCGTTGGGGCGGACGGAGTCGTCCAAGCTGGGCTTGCCGATGCTGGCGGGATCGAGAACAAGGTCACGGGGCACAGGGCATTGTTTGAGCACCGCGGCGTTCAGTTTCTGGCTGAAGGTAAACAGAACCGGTCCCCGCATGAGGGCCACGCGGCCATCCTGGATCATCCGGCCACGAACGAAACGTCAGTTCATCGGCATGGAGATGGTCAGGACGTCGCCAGATTTCCAAAGCCGTTTGATTTCCGCGCAGCCGGGTTGGGATGTATTTGGGGCGCACGGCACATCGCCCACGGCACACTCGATCTTTTCCGCCCAGCGCGGAGTGCGGAATCGGAAGGCGAACTCGATCGGTTCGGAACACGCGAAGGTCAATTTGACCTGGCCGGAGTTCGGATAATCCGTTTCCTCTTTGATTTGAACGGTCTTACCGTTGACATCGAATTTCTTGTCAGAGCTGGTGAACAGGTTCAGCGCGATGCCGCCGTCCTGGGTGCGGTAGTAGACCTTCTGGGGGAGTTCGGCAACCGCGCGGCGAAAGTTGCCGTTGCAGCAGAAGGTATCGATGCTTTGAAAACTCCGCTTCCCGGTGAACGGCGTGAAGTAGCAAATATGGCGGCCGTCCGGGGACTGGGCCCCGAAGAGGGCGTTGTAAATCGCCCGCTCCATGATATCGCCATAACGCATATCGCCATCCAGACGCATCAGGCTGTCGATCCAGCGGAGAAGATAGGCTGTGACGCAGGATTCCTCGATGCTCCCCGAGCCTTTTTGATTGTAGGTGAAATGCTCGCCTTCGGAGGTGGAGCCGGTAACGAGGAGGCCGCCGCGCCCTTGTTCGAGCAGTTCCTGTTTCATCCACAGGCTCTTCTTGAGGTAGTCGTCGCCGCCCAGCAAGCGATACAGCTCGGTGTCGGGGTACATGTGGGAGAGCATGACGTAAACATGGTAGTTCGCTTTGGAGATGTTCTTCTCCCACGCGCTGAACGGTTTTAGATAGTACCAGTGCGGCTCGTATTGGAGGTGAACAGCGAAGTCCAGATACTTCTGGTCGGCGGTTACACGATAGAGCTCGACAAAACCTTCCGTGATTCCCGCAATGGAGGTTCCGGGCGGGATAATATGTTCTCGATTTGCGTTGGCCGGGAACATCTTCATGATGTAGTCGGCCATGACTCGAGCATCCGCCAGGGATTGGGGATTTCCCGTGGTGCGATAGTTGCGCACCAGCGCCAGATTAAAGTATTCCTGTTCGTGCAGAATCCAGTTGACCACGTTTTGATAGTTGTTCGGCTCGACGTTCCAAAAACCCAGGTAGCCGTCCGGATCGCGGGAGGCGCGCAGTTGATCCATGATGTACTGCGTTCGCTGGGCCACTTTGGGGTCGCCGGTATATTGGGCAAACAGGCTGCCCGCGTCAAAGACCTTGCCGATACCGTAGTAGACATTGACGACATCACCCCGCGCGGTGCGGTTCTTGAACTTGTCCAGCCAGTCGCGGTCGAGGTTGAGAACCATGAAGTTCTTGTAGACCAAGTCCGTGATGCGCCGGTCAATTTCGCCGCCCGCCATTTCCTGCTGAGTGAGCCTTGCCGGGATCAACTTGTCTGGGATGATCGGTTTGACGACATCCCGTTGAGCCGCAGACAGTGCGCCTGACCAACCGATGAGCATCACCATGCTGAGTAATCGTTTCATGCTATGTCCCTTTGGGAAATGCCAGAAGTCTGCCGCTCCAACACGCTGTATAAAGAATTCATTCGTAGGCATTTATATCTTCAGGCTGCAGGAAGTCTGCCGGAAGGCACGGAGCTGTTCAAGGTAAAAC
>CAZNGQ010000317.1:0-2322 GCA_964572095.1 uncultured Oscillospiraceae bacterium | reverse complement strand
ATGGTCCTGCAGCCGTTCCAGGGCGGCTTCCGCGCTGTCTTCCTCCTCCCGGAGGCGGAGGCCGGCGAAATACGGATGCCGGCGGAGCCCGGGACCCGTCCCGTTCTTTACAAGGTCCGCCGCGTCTTCGAGCGCCTTGGCCGGTGTGACGGCACCGGGCTGGATCTGTCCGATGAGCTGGCGCCGGGCTTTTTCATAGTCACCGAGATCCGCGTCGAGAAAGGCGATCAGCGATTTGCCGACCGGATAGCGTTCGAGGGTCTGCTTCTCGCCGGGCCGCTCCGTACCGGAAGAATCCAGACGGAAGAAAATGATCTCCCGGGTGCTGTCGTCAAACCGGAAATATCCCATCGTGGCGCCTCCAAGGTCAAGAATCGGATGCGAATCAAGAATATAGAACAATGAAAATCGATTCTACCATCACGCTTTAGAGCCGTCAATGTATTCCGGTGCGGATTCCCATTCCGGCAGCAGGGGACAAGCGTTCCGGGAGCGTAAAGAATGTCGATTTATGTCGGATCGCTCTTGAGAGCGGCAAACGGTCCGCCGGATGTCACGCTATAATGGGAAGACAGGGAGGTGCTGACATGATTATCGTATTCATACGTCACGGCATTGCGGAAAAAGCGAACGATCCCGACAAGGACGCCGCACGTGAACTGACGCCCGAGGGACGCCGCAAGATCGCGCGGATCTCCAAGGGGCTCCTGCACATGCTGCCCGAGATCGAAGACGCCCATTTGTGGAGCAGCCCGCTCGTCCGGGCCCGGCAGACCGCCGAAATCCTGGCGGAACGGCTGGAGACGCTCCTGCCGCTTCGGGTGCAGCCGTTCCTCGCAGAGCCGGCCTGGGACGGCGTGGCGGCCGCCCTTCGCGCATTGCCCCGAAACGCGGTGGTCCTGATGGTCGGGCACGAGCCTTTCCTTGGCGATTGGTGCAAGGCGCTGTGCGGTGCCCAACTGCTTTTCCGCAGGGGCGGTGCCGCCGCGGTCGACCTGCCGGACGGGCCGGATGCACCCGGCTCCCTGCTGTGGTTCGCGCAACCCCGCATGCTGCAAATGAACAAGCGGGAGAACGGCGGCGACT
The DNA here is from genome assembly GCA_964572095.1 of uncultured Oscillospiraceae bacterium. GTDB lineage: Bacteria > Bacillota > Clostridia > Saccharofermentanales > UBA5734 > JAAYKS01. The sequence goes on along the minus strand of CAZNGQ010000317.1, from coordinate 1,236 downwards.
AGCGTGGATGCCCGGCTTGCGACGGAGACCGAGAGAGAGCTCAAGCTGGCTTTCCGGAATAGAAAGCGCGTTCCGGGCACCGGTGCGTTCCTGAGCAGGACATCGGCGGCGCTGTCGGCCGCGGGGATTCAGGCCGATATCCTCCTGGAAGCCTATGGACGGACCGTATCCGGCTATTGGGACACGAAAGGGTTCGACCTGGCCGCCGCAGGGCTCGCGCTGCGGGTGCGGCGGGAGGGCGGCCGTCGTGTCGTCACGCTCAAGACGGATGCGGCGGACGGCGTCGACGCCGACCCGGCGCTGCGCCGGCGCAGCGAGTATCACGCGCCATGGCCGGAAGGAACGCCGGTGGACGAGGCGCCGGATCCTGGACTGTTCCGGGGCTGTCCGGCCGGGGACCGGCTGTCCTGGGCCGTCGGCGGGAAACGCCTGCGGCCGGTCTTTGTCACGGATGTCAAAAGAAGCACATTTGATATGCGGCTTGCGGATCATTGCCGGCTGGCGGTGATGCTCGACACCGGCTGGATCGCGGCCGGCACATCCCGGCTGCCGGTCGCGGAGGTGGAGATCGAGCTGCGCTCGGGAGGGGTGGAGCCCCTGTACCGGGTGGCCGGCACGCTTTGCAGGGAATTCCGGCTGACGTGGTCCTGCCGGGGCAAGGCGGAGCGAGGGCTTTGGCTTGCCGGAGGCCCCGTTCCGGAAGCCGGCATCCCGGCGCTGCCGGCGACGGATCCCTCCCGGTCCGTGGAACAGGCGGCCGCGACGGCGCTTCGTGCCGCCCTCGGACGGATCACCGCCGCGCTCCGGCAGTTCGACCGGAGACCGGACGACCCGGAATCCATCCATGTCCTCCGTGTCGACCTGCGTCACATCCGCTCCATCCTGGAACTGTTCCAGCCCGAACGGGAGGAGGAGGGATACCGGTCTCTTCGCAAAGGGATCGGTACGCTGTTCCACCCCACTGCGGACCTGCGGGAGGCGGATATGCTTTTGGCCGCCTGGGACGCGTTCGCGGTGGAACCCGGGCGGCCGGCCGGCACCGCGCCGGACCGGATCCGGAACAGGATATGCCGGCACCGGAACAAATGCCTCAAGGCGGCGAGACGGGGGATCGGGCGGATCCGATGGAGTCTCGCCCTCTTGTCCCTGGCCGCCTGGGCGACCGGGGAGCCGGTGGCCGGATCCGTCCAGCCGACACGGGACGTACTCGGAGCACGACTGCAGGAGTATGAGCGG
>CAZNGQ010000316.1:0-2329 GCA_964572095.1 uncultured Oscillospiraceae bacterium | reverse complement strand
CCGGTGCCGGAATACCCCGAGCCCCCAGCCCGTGCCGAGATAATCCTCCGCCCCGGTGCCGACGTAGGTGGGGAACTCGCCGTCGCCGTCCAGCCAGGCCTTGACCTCGCCTTCCCCCCACCAGGCGCCGCCGTAGCGCGGATCTGCATGAACGCCGATGTGGCAGCCGAGGAACCGTCCGCGCCCCCCGACCGGCGGGAGGAGGACGAAGTCGCGTCCCAGCGGATTGGGGCGCTCCCGCCGCCAGGACGCATGGAAGTACATCGGGGGCTCCATCGCCGCCAGGACGGGATCAAGCAGGTACTCGACGGTGTAGAAGAGATGGGTGACGTCCCGGTCGGACTCGTTTGTCAGCGTGATCCGCGCCGCGGAGCGAAACGGCATCCGGACGTAGGAGTTCAGCGCCGCATGGCGCGGGAAGGTGAACAATCCGGTCTCGAACTCCGTGTCGACGCCCGGCAGCACCCCGAAGAAGTCGCCCAGCGGCACGGATACCGCCGGCTTGGCGCAGCCGTCCCAGTACATGTCAAGCCGAAGCGCGCGAAGCATCGTTTCCTCCAGCGGTCGCGCCGCCGTCTTGAAGGTGATCCAGATGTGGTCGATCGCGCCTGCGCCCCGCGCGTCCAGGAGGACGGCGGTCTGCCCGGCGGGGAGGGGCCGGAACGCATTCCCCTTGGCGCCACGGTTTGTCCGGCCGCCCTCCGCCCGCTCCCGTGTTTCGTTTTCGCCGTTCCAGCAGCGGCGTTCGGTGCCGGTCCGGTAGATATCGCTGATTTCCATTGCGGTGCCCTCCTGTCGGCGGCAGACAATCCGGATGTCCAGACATCGGGGTTCCGATGCTCGTCATCCGCCGGTCATGCGCTATAATTGGAGGATAACCGAAAAACGAGGGGGATGACACATGCCGGCCGACGAGTTTGAAAATGTCCGCATCGACTGCGCCTCGGAGCCGGAGGACATCCGTGCCCTGGCCGCGTTGGCGCGGGAGATCTGGACCGAGCACTACACCCCGATCATCGGCGCGGAACAGGTCGCCTACATGCTCGAACGGTATCAATCCGAAGAGGCCATCGCGCGGGATAGGGACGCCGGCTTCTGCTACGAGCTGGTCCGGGTTGGCGGCGTGCCGGCCGGTTACATGGCGTTCCGCCCCGATCCGGCCCGGGGCGAGGTCTTTCTCAGCAAGATCTACCTGCTCCGCGACTGGCGCGGACGCGGTTTCGCGAGGCGGATGATGGACCGCGCGGTCGAGGCGGGACGGGCCGCGGGCTGCGGCTGGATCCGCCTGACCGTCAACAAGCGCAACACCGTTTCGATCGCCGTCTACGAGGCGATGGGCTTTTCCGTCGTGGACGCCGTCGTGACCGACATCGGCGGGGGATTCGTCATGGACGACTATATCCTGCGCATGCCGGTCCCCCTCCCGGGGGTCCTGACGGCCGACATCAACTTCCGCGATCCGTTTGTCCTTGTCCACGACGGCCGCTATTACCTGTACGGCACCGAGGGCGCGACCTGCTGGCAGGGCAATCCCAACCGACTGCTGGTATACACCGGCACCGACCTGGAGCACTGGGACGGGCCGCGCGTCTGCTTCACCCCTCCCGGGGGATTCTGGGCCGACCGCAACTTCTGGGCGCCCGAGTGCCATTTCTACGACGGCGCGTTCTACCTGTTCGTCACGTTCAAGTCGGACAGCCGCCGCCGCGGCACGCAGATCCTGCGGTCCACCCGCCCGGACGGTCCGTTCCGGCCGGTGTCGGACGGCCCGTTCACCCCGCCGGACTGGGAGTGCCTCGACGGCACGCTGCATGTGGACGAGGCCGGGAGGCCCTGGGGGATCTTCTGCCACGAATGGGTCCAGACCGGCAACGGTACGATCTGCGCCGTCCGCCTGCTGCCCGACCTGTCCGGCCCCGCGGATCCGCACGCCGCGCCGCTGGTCCTGTTCGCCGCGAAGGACGCCCCGTGGGTGTCCGGCATCGACAAGCGGGACAAGGCGCCGGACTGGCCGGAACCCCTGGGCTACGTCACGGACGGGCCTTTCGTCCGGACCCTGCCGGACGGGCGCCTGCTGCTGGGTTGGTCCAGTTTTTCCGGCAACCACAGCTACACGATCGGACAGGCGGTCTCGCGGGGCGGCGTCCCCGGCCCGTGGAAGCAGCTTGACCGGCCCATCTACGACCAGGACGGCGGACACGGCATGTTCTTCCGCACGCTGGACGGCCGCATGATGCTTTCCATCCACAAGCCCAACACGACCCTGCTGGAACGGCCCGTGTTTCTGGAACTCATGGAAGACGGCGACGGATTCCGCGTCATGCCATAG
>CAZNGQ010000315.1:0-2354 GCA_964572095.1 uncultured Oscillospiraceae bacterium | reverse complement strand
CGTACGGATGGATGCCGGCTCCGATGGCCCACGGCCATCACGGTGCCAATATCCCGGTCCGCGACATGGTGACCGGGCACATCCACATCACCCGCCAGGACCACTGGATCGGGCTCGGGAACGATGCGGCGGCACCGGGTGCCGCGCACACGGTCACGCACCGGAACGTCAACGACGGATCCATCGAGGGGATCCGGTTCACGTCGCTGGCCAAGGGGGTGCAGTTCGTGCCCGATGACCATCTGGAATGTTATGGCACAGGTTATATGTGGGAAGATTTCCTGCATGTTATGCAAAGGAGCGAATAAAGTAATATGCCGAAAAGAACGGACATCCGCAAAGTCATGGTCATCGGTTCCGGCCCCATCGTCATCGGGCAGGCTGCCGAGTTCGACTACGCCGGTACACAGGCCTGCCGCACACTGAAGCAGGAAGGCTTCGAGGTGGTCCTCGTCAACAGCAACCCGGCGACCATCATGACCGATGTGAACATGGCGGACAAAGTGTATATCGAACCCCTTCAGATCGATGTCGTCAAGCGGATCATGCTGGATGAGAAAGTGGACGCCCTGCTCGCGACCCTGGGCGGCCAGACCGGCCTGAACTTCGCGATGGAGCTGTCGGAATCGGGGTTTCTCGACGAGAACAACATCGCGCTCCTGGGTACGCCGGCGGCCGGCATCCGGATGGGCGAAGACAGGGAAGAGTTCAAGGCGGCAATGATCCGCATCAACGAACCCTGCATCCCCTCGGGGACGGCGGAAAACGTGGAGCAATGCCTCGTCCTGGCCGACCGGATCACGTATCCGGTCATCGTGCGGCCGGCTTTCACGCTCGGCGGGACCGGAGGCGGGATCGCCGACGACCCGGACATGCTTCGTGAGATCGCGGAAACCGGCCTCAAGGCCAGCCGCGTCCACCAGGTCCTGATTGAAAAGTGCATCTCCGGCTGGAAGGAAATCGAGTTCGAGGCGGTGCGGGACGCGGTCGGCAACGCGATCACGATCTGCAGCATGGAGAATTTCGATCCGGTCGGCGTCCATACGGGCGATTCCATCGTCGTCGCGCCCGCCCAGACCCTGACCGACAAGGAATACCAGACACTGCGGTCCTCTGCGCTCAACATCGTCGGAGAACTCCTCATCGCGGGGGGCTGCAACGTCCAGTTCGCCTTGCATCCCACGACCGGAGAATATGCCGTCATCGAGGTCAACCCGCGGTTGTCGCGTTCCTCCGCGCTGGCCTCCAAGGCGACCGGCTACCCGATCGCCAAGGTCGCGTCCCGAATCGCGATCGGCTATACGCTGGACGAGATCCCCAACGAGGTCACGGGAACGACCACGGCCTGCTTTGAGCCCGCGGTCGACTACATCGTCACCAAGATCCCGAAATGGCCCTTTGACAAATTCGTCAAAGCCAAGCGCACACTCGGTACGCAGATGAAGGCGACCGGCGAGGTCATGTCCATCGCCAATACGTTCGAGGCCTCGCTCATCAAGGCGGTGCGTTCCCTGGAACTTGGTTTCCTGGGGTTGGACATCCCCTATGTGAAGGAGTTCTCCGACCTGGAGATCGCCGACATGGTACGCGTGGTCGACGACCGGCGCCTGTTCGTCATCGCCGAAGCCCTGCGCCGAAATGTTCGCACGGTCGACGAGATCTACTCCGTCACGATGATCGACCCTTTCTTCCTCCGGAAAGTAGGCAACATCGTTGCCCTGGAAGAGCGGCTCAAGACCGCTCCGCCCCTGGATGAAGCCCTGATGAGGCAGTGCGTGCGCTGCGCGTTCACCGACACGTACATCGCCCGGCTCACGGGCTCGACCGCCGACACGGTACGCGGCATCCGCAAAGGGTTCGGGATGGTCCACACCTACAAAATGGTCGACACCTGCGCCGGTGAATACGACGCGAGGACACCCTACTTCTACTCGACGTTCGACATGCGCAACGAGGCCGTGCCGACCGACCGGAAAAAAGTGCTGGTCATTGGTTCCGGCCCGATCCGCATCGGGCAGGGCATTGAGTTCGACTACTGCTCCGTCCATTCGGTCTGGGCGCTTCGAGAGCTGGGATACGAGGCCATCATCGCGAACAACAATCCGGAAACGGTATCAACGGACTACGACACCTCGGACCGCCTGTATTTCGAACCGCTGACCGCCGACGACGTCCGCGCCATCATCGAAAATGAGAAGCCGGACGGATGCATCTGCCAGTTCGGGGGGCAGACCGCGATCAAGCTGATCAAGGCCATCTCCGACATGGGCGTCCCGATCCTCGGCACATCAGCCGACATGGTCGACGCCGCCGAGGACCGCGAGCGGTTCGACGCCATCGTGGAGTCCTGCGGG
>CAZNGQ010000314.1:0-2362 GCA_964572095.1 uncultured Oscillospiraceae bacterium | reverse complement strand
CTGGCCCTCCAATAGGGTCGAGCGCCGTACCGGGCGACGGATGGTGTGTGGCCGTACTGATGGTGCCTGCCATACAGGTACTGGTAGGCGATGGCGCCGTACGGTGCACCTGCGGCAGGATTGGTTGTTGATGGATTCATGGGATCACCTCGGATGTGACTATTGCGCAGTGGTAATACGTTGGAGTTTATATGTTTTTCGGTGTGCCCCAAAGCCCGGGCCGGGCAGCCTACCGCTAAGTGAGCAGGCCGCCACGGGGGTATCACGGGACCGTGGTGGCAAAGGTTTATATGCTCCGGCGTCTTTTCGGTCCCGCGAGGTGATCATCCAATGGGAAGACCATTCAAATGCCCGTACTGCGGCTCCAATGAAACCGTCAGCAAGGGCGTTCGCCGGAACAAGACTGTCGGTGACCGTCGAGTGCGACGGTGCAAGGGCTGCCACCGTAAGTTCACGCCGAAGAATCAGCAGCCGCTGACGGCGGAGGAGTCGGATTAGCGGGGGCCACATGCCGGGAGGGCGAGACCGAGAGATCGTGCGGCTCGCTTTCAATCTGGCCCGGGCCGTCGAGGTCCTGGTCGAGCGTACGCGGCGCTTCTGTTATGAGGTCATGCTCTCGGCCTACTCGTGCCCAAAGTGCGGGGCATCGCTGGAGATGATCGGCGAGAGCGATTGCCGCTGTCGTGGATGCTTGCACGAGTTTGATCCCACGGTCCAGTTCCAGCGCTGTCCGGCCTGCGACGGCCGAGTACGGTTGCGGATCTACCGATACGTATGCTGCAAATGCGAGGCGGATGTCCCGTCCCGTTTCGTGTTCGATGGCGTCGTCTTCGACCGCGAGTACTTTCGCCGGAAGATGGCCGAGTCGCGCGAAAGGCAGCGGCAGGAGCGTGCGGAACGCCAGGAACAGGCGGCGGAGAACCGATCCTTGCCGGTCGAACCGGCACCGATGGATCTTGCCTCCGTTCCCGGCCTGCTCAAGACGCTCAACGAGCTGACTGCAGTCCCCGAACTGGCGGCCTGGGCGCCGCTGATCCAGGGATTCGACCTGGAACGCTATGAGACGCACTTGCTGGACCATATCGGGCCAGATGAGCGGCGGTTCGATGACCTGCCGCCCTTGGACGAAAACCCTCGGCTTGACCGCATCTGGCGTTTTATCACGATCATCTTCATGGCCCATGCCGGGCGTATTCGGATCCGGCAACAAGGGCCGACCATACTGGTGGCGAAAGCTGATGAAACTGACACAGAAGGACCGTGAGTTCCTGGAAACCCTGAAACGACTGATGGAGTCGAAGGACCTGTGGGTGGACTTCGAACCCGGCCGCCCCGGATACATGGTCCTTCGCGGCACGTACGGCGACAAGGTCCATCAAGCCTTCCGCATGACGCGCCAGGGGGTCCGCTGGCGCTTCCACCGGTTGTTCAATGACGTCTATGTCTCGGCGTTCGAGACGATCCTGTTCATCGAGAAGATCTTCGGTCCCGAGCTTCGTGAGCACGCCGTGCGGATCAGTCAGGAGCGGTACGCGGTCCGCCAGGAACACCGGCGGACCGAGTTTCAGTCTGCACAGGAGGTGAGCCGCAAATGAGCCAATCCACCAAGATCGAGTTCCGGTATCGCCGCGTGAGCCAGGTCGGCGACGTGACCGACCTGGTCATGATGCTATTCCCGGGCAACCGTAATCAGCAGCATGCGGCAGCAAGGATCCTTATCGTACTGCGAGACGCCGACGGCTTGCGGGCCGCGCTGAGCGACCTGCAGGAACGCTATGGGATTTCGCGCAGAACACTGGAGCGGGCGCGGGCCAAGCTGGTCCGGATGGGCCTTATCGAGCGGGTGACCTGGATGAACACCCGCTACGGCGGGCGCGAGGGCTGGAAGCTCTCCAGCCGGATGTGCACATCGCTGCGGCAACTGGCCGACCGGCTTGATGCCTGGCGCCAGGAACACAGGCCCGAGCAACGCCGCAAGGACGATATTCTGGTCAACGTGCTGCATCCGTGATGGCACGTTCATTCGATGAAACGTGCCACCACGAGCACGAATCGGAGGTAAACAATATGTCATGGGAACCATCTGTCTTCCTGCTGGAGGGCGAAATGGATAATCGAACCGCGGGTCGCATCACTGGCTGGCTGCGGTTCGCGGGGCTTCCGGAAAAGGTTGTCCTGGATCTGCAGGGTAATTTCGAGCCGGACATCCGCGGCAGACGGATCAGTCTTAAAGGCGTCTACCCAGGTAAACCTGCGTCTGCGGTTGAATACATGAAGGGGTTTGATCCCTACCAAACCGGCAAGGCAGGCCACATCACAGCCGGCTGGCCACCGTATTCGTGGACCAACTACCCGTACCTTG
>CAZNGQ010000313.1:0-2363 GCA_964572095.1 uncultured Oscillospiraceae bacterium | reverse complement strand
AGATGCCTGCCCATATCGCTTTCCTGCACCCTGTCCAGGTCGAACCGCTTGTCATACTCGGCGCCGGATCCCACGTAAACCATCTTGCCGTATAGCCCTCTGGCCTGGAACAGGTTCATGAAGATCAGCAGACTGTCTTCAAACATGCGATCCGGACCGTCTGCGGCATTCTTGACCGGATTGGGATTTGCGCCATGGAAAACAACATCGAACCGGCCTTTTTCGATATATTCCAGTACGGCGGCCGAATCCCGGAGGTCCAGCTCCTGCCGGGTGGGTGCCGCCACGTCATATCGATCCGATAGGTATGGCAGGATGTTTCTGCCGATAAAGCCGGTGCGGCCGGTCATGAATACTTTCATAAACAGCCTCCCAGCCGTTGGTGTCTCAAATCACGTGTTATATGTGTCGTATTTATACTTGTCCAGATTGTTGCGGATGAAATCCACAGTGGCCGCGAGACCTTCGTCGATGGTCGTCGCCGGACGATATCCGGTCAGTGCGTACAACTGGCTGTTGTCGCCGAGCAATCGCTCCACTTCACTGCCGGATGGACGAAGTCGCTGCTGGTCGCAGACGATTCGGGCGTTCGGGTTGATGAGATCGATCATTTTCTGGGCGAGGTCGCCGATCGAAATCTCCTGCATGGTTGCGATATTGATCTCTTTCCCAATGGTTTGATCGCATTTGGCGATTTCCATGAAACCACGTGCCGTATCTTTGCAAAAGACGAAATCCCTGGTCGGCGTCAGGGAGCCCAGCTTGATCTCCTCGCGACCCGCGATCAGCTGCGAGATGATCGTGGGGATGACGGCCCGGGCCGATTGCCGCGGACCGTAGGTATTGAACGGCCGGACGATGGTGATCGGCATGTCGAAGCTCCGGTAGAACGCTTCGGCCATCCGGTCCGCGCCGATCTTGGAAGCCGAATAGGGGGATTGCCCCTGGAAAGGATGACTCTCGCTGATGGGAACAGTCCGCGCGGTTCCGTACACTTCCGAGGTCGAAGTGACCAGTACGCGGCCGGTACGGAGTTCACGAGCGGCGTTGAGCACGTTCAGCGTGCCCTTGATGTTGGTATCGACATAGGCGTCCGGAGCGGAATAGCTGTAGGGTATGGCGATCAGCGCGGCCAGGTGATAGACGCAATCCACGCCCTCCATCGCCCTCTTTACAAAGTAGGGATCTCGGACATCCCCCGCCGTCACGTCGATCTGGCTCTTGATTTCAGCGGGAAAGGAGTCGATCCACCCCCAGGAATTGAACGAATTGTAGTAGACAAATGCCCGGACATCGGCGCCGGATCGGACCAGGGCTTCAGTAAGGTGGCTGCCGATGAAACCATCCGCGCCGGTAACCATCACTTTCATGGCTGCACCTCGAAGTATTCCCGGATCGAATCGGACATGGCGTCGATCATCTCCCCGCTCATGCCGGGATAGACCCCGACCCAGAACGTGTCGTTCATGATGCGGTCGGTATTGGCCAGACTGCCGACAACGCGATACCCCTGGCCGGTCTTTCGCATCTCGTCGAAGCAGGGATGCTTGATCAGGTTTCCGGCAAACAGCATGCGGGTCTGGATCCCATTCTTCTCAAGGTGCTGTACCAGTCCATTCCTCGACACCCCGTTCCGGACGGTTATCAGAAAGCCGAACCAGCTGGGGTCGGAGTCCGGAGCGGGCTCAGGGAGAATCAATCGATCCGCCAGCGAAGCCAGGTTCGCATGCAGACGGGTGAAATTCGCGCGTCGCTTGTCAGCGAAGCCAAGGATCTTGTCCAGCTGCGCACACCCAATGGCTGCCTGCAGATCGGTGGCTTTCAGGTTGTAGCCAAAATGCGAATAGACATACTTGTGATCGTATCCGCGCGGCAATTCGCCATACTGTCCGGAAAAGCGCTTTCCGCAGAAATTGTCATGCCCCGATTGGCAGACGCAATCCCGGCCCCAGTCGCGCATCGAGAGCATGATCTTCCGGAGCAGGGGATCGTTCGTGTATACGGCACCGCCTTCACCCATGGTCATGTGATGCGGCGGATAAAAGCTGGATGTGGCGATATCCCCAATCGTGCCGGTGTACTTCCAGGCGCCTTGGTATTTGTACCGTGACGCCAGCGCGTCACAGTTGTCCTCGATCAGCCAGAGCCGGTGCCGGTCGCAGAAGTCCTTGACGGCATGGAGGTCGAACGGATTGCCCAGGGTATGCGCGATCATCACGGCCTTGGTTCGGGGAGACCAGGCCTTCTCCATCTGCAAGACATCGATGTTGTATTGCGGGATCGTCACATCAACAAAAACGGGAACCGCGCCAAACTGGATGATCGGCGCGACCGTCGTGGGAAAGCCCGCGGCAACGGTGATG
>CAZNGQ010000312.1:0-2365 GCA_964572095.1 uncultured Oscillospiraceae bacterium | reverse complement strand
CGTGCCGCGATGATCGAAAGGAGAAATCCCATGTCGACATTGTCCACAATCGAAGGAATCGGCGAAGCGTATCAGGTGAAATTGAAAGCAGCCGGAGTCACCTCTGTGGAGAAGCTCCTCGAACTCGGTGCGTCCAAGGCCGGCCGGGCCAAACTGGTCGAAGCCGCGGGCGTCTCGGAAAAGCTGCTGCTCAAGTGGGTCAACCATGCCGACCTCATGCGGGTCAAGGGGATCGGCGGAGAATACGCCGAACTGCTCGAGGCCGCGGGCGTCGACACGGTACCCGAACTCGCCGGTCGCCGGGCGGACAACCTGTTCGCCAAGATGACGGAAGTCAACACGGCAAAGAAACTCGTACGCAAAATGCCGACCGAGGCTCAGGTCGAAGGCTGGATCGTACAGTCCAAAGCCCTGCCGCGCGTGATCGTCTACTGAGAATGAACCAGGATCGGGATGACGAGGACGGTCAGTAATCCCGCGAGGATCATGGCCAGGCCCGAAATCGCCCCGGTGAGCTCGGAGATCTCGACCGCCTTGGAAGTCCCCATCGCGTGGGAGGATGTCCCGATCGCCAGTCCGTGCGCGATCGGGTCCGTGATGCGGAACAGCCGGGCCAGCGGCTTCGCGAGGAGCGCCCCGCCGATGCCGGTGATGGCGATCGCGGCCGAGGTGATGGACGGGATGCCGCCGATCCGGGCGGAGATCTCGATACCGATCGCGGTCGTGATGGATTTTGGAAGCATGGACAGCAACAGGTCGCGGGGCAGTCCCATCGCGGCCGACAACAGCATGACACTGATCAGCGAGGCCGCCGTTCCCGCCGCCACACCGGCGAGGATGGCGGCCTTGTTGCGCAGCAGCAGGTCGAACTGGCGGTTGAGCGGGACCGCGAGCGCCACGATCGTCGGGCCCAGCAGCGCGGTGATCCAGGAGACGTCCTCGCTGTAGTCCTGGTACCGGATCCCGGTCAGCGCCAGAAAGGCGATGACCAGGATCGACGCGATCAGCAGCGGATTGCACAGGGTGATCCGGACGCGCTTCTGGATCTCGGTCCCGATCGCGTACGCGCCCACCGTCACGACGACGGCGAAAAACGCGGAGGTATAGAACGCGCTCATGCGTCGTCCTCCCAGGAGGATTCCTCGCCCGGTGGCGGGGGGACGGCCGGTACGGCGGAGGACCGGCGCCGATGCCGGATGATCGCCTGCGCGGTCAGACCGGTTGCGGCGAACACCAGGACCGTCGACACCGCCATGACGACCAGAAACGAACCCAGGTCGCCGGCCAGCAGCCGGTAGCTCACCATGAGCCCGGCGATGATCGGCACGAACAGGATCGGCATGACGCGGATCAGAAAGTCCGCGACGTCCTCGACCTGCGCGGATTTGACCAGGCCGGTCCGAAGGAGGACCAGCAGCAGCAGCATGCCGATCACGCTGCCCGGGACAGGCAGGCGGGCGAGGTTGGCGATCAGGTCGCCCGTGTAGTACACGGCACACAGGAAGCCGAACTGGAATACGTGTTTCATCGCAGGGATTCTACAGGAGATTGCCGTCGCTGTCGAACGGCAGCGGGGCGGGCTCTCCGAGGATTTCCACGTCCGGGTCGGCCCGGGCCTCCTCCAGCAGCGCTTCCGAGATGAGCAGGTCCTCGACATGCAGGGTGTCCGCGATGCGGACGATGCGGGGACGCGCGCGGTCGGCGCCGATCGCAGTGCGGAGCGCGCACTGCATCGCCTCCCGGTCGCTGCCGAGGATGATCGGGATCTTGGCGAAATCCAGCACCGTGCACGTGATCGCGTTGGGATACGTCTCCTCGAAGTCGATCTTGTCGAACAGGCGGCGCGTGGAGGTGTCGGCCATGCCCATGCCGGGGGCGGCGCCGTGCGTCTCGTCCGTCAGGTCCAGGACGGTCACGCGGCGGGACCGGACGCCGCCGCTGGCGAACGGGGTCATGAACGTCCCGGTGATGTTGGGGTCCATGCCGTCGCCGCTGATGTTCTTGCCGATGCGGTCGACCACCAGCAGGTCCAAATCGTCGAACCGGATGCGGGGCATCAGCGTCCTCGCGTGGTCGAGCAGGGCGGGCTCCTCCGCCAGGATGTCGGCGGCGGGGACGGCCTCGATCCGGCAGGTTTCGTCATAGGCGTTCTCCAGCAGGGCCAGGCCGAACAGCACCGGCGCGTGGTCCAGGATCACCCGCGCGAACGCGGGCAGCCGGACCGCCAGTTCGCCGAATCCGGCGTCGTGGCAGGAGTCGGCGCCCTCCTGCTTGCCCAGGCCGATGACCATCATCTTGACCAGCCCGCTCTCGTACGGGCCGCGGAACGCGGTGTGCGGCTTGACGCGCCCGATCGGGACGATGC
>CAZNGQ010000311.1:0-2383 GCA_964572095.1 uncultured Oscillospiraceae bacterium | reverse complement strand
GCCGACCGAGAAGCTGCTGGTCGTGGACGCCATGATCGGCCAGGAAGCCGTCAACATCGCCCTGGCGTTCGACAAGCGCATCGGACTCGACGGTTTCATCATGACGAAACTGGATGGAGACGCCCGCGGCGGCGCCGCGCTTTCCATCGTACGCATGACCGGCAAGCCGATCAAGCTGGCCAGCATCGGCGAGAAAGTCGCGGACATCGAGGAATTCCATCCCGACCGCATGGCCTCCCGCATCCTGGGCATGGGCGATGTGCTGACTCTGATTGAAAAAGCGACGGAAGCGGTCGACGAGAAGCGCGCCAAGCAGACCATGGACAACATCATGAACAACCAGTTCACGATGGAGGACATGCTCAGCCAGTTTGAAGAAGTGCAGAAGATGGGTTCCATCCAGGATGTCCTGGGGATGATCCCCGGCATGAAAGGGAAGAAGCTGGACAATGTCCAGGTCGATCCGCGCATGATCGGCCGCAGCATGGCCATCATCCGCTCCATGACGAAACGGGAACGCTACAACCCGAACCTGCTCAACGCCAGCCGCCGCAAGCGCATCGCCGCCGGCGCCGGCACGACGGTCCAGGAGGTCAACCGCCTGGTCAACCAGTACGAGGAAACCAAAACCCTCATGAAACGTTTTACCGGAATGTCAAAAGGCCGAAAGCGGGGGAGAATGGGATTCCCGTTCTGACCGCGACCCCTTTGATATAAAAAACATGAAATACAAATGGAGGAAACGAAAATGGCAGTCAAGATCAGGCTCAAGAGAATCGGCGCGAAGAAAGCTCCCTACTACCGCGTGGTGGTGGCGGACTCGAGATCTCCCCGCGATGGCCGCTTCATCGAGGAAATCGGCATCTATCAGCCGCTCGAAGATCCCGCCGTCGTGAGGATCGATGTGGAGAAGGCCAAGCAGTGGCTCGCCAACGGCGCGCAGCCGACCGACACGGTCCGCGACCTCCTCAGGAAAGCAGGCGCACTGGAATGAGCAGAGAAGCGAACGAAATGAAGGATCTGCTGACAACGATCGTAACGGCGTTGGTCGGTCACCCCGACATGGTTCGCATCGACCAGCACGACCAGGGCAATACGGTCCTGCTTGAAATCCATGTCGATCCCGAAGACATGGGCAAGATCATCGGCAAGCAGGGCAAACGTGCCCAGGCGATCCGCGCGATCATGAAGGCAAAAGCGACCAAGTGTGACAAGCGGGTCATCGTGGACATCGTCTGATGGGTGTTCGTTCGATGCCGAGGGAGATCGTTCATATCGGGCGGATCAACGCCCCGCATGGCGTCAGGGGAGAGATGAGGGTCTTTCCCCTGACGGAAGATCCCGACCGCTTCAACGGGCTGAAAAGTTGCCTGCTGGTCTCTGCGGACGAGAGAACCCGGAAGGAAGTTTTCATCCGATCCGTCCGCGGGACCGACAAGACCCTGCTGGTGTCCCTTGAAGGGATCGATTCCAGGGAGGAAGCGAAAGCGGTGGGCGGCTTTTTCCTGTCTGTCGAACGGGAGCGGGCCATCGCATTGCCGCCGGGTCGCCACTTTATCTTCGACTTGATCGGGTGCGAGGTGTTTGATGAAGACGGGGCACGTCTCGGGATCCTGAGCGATGTCATGCAGACCGGTGCCAACGATGTCTATATCGTCAAACGGCCCGGCCTCAAAGACCTCCTGATCCCGGTTCTCCGGTCGATTGTCCGCCGGGTCGACATCGAAGCCCGCCGGATCGACATCGCCCTGCCTGAAGGGTTGTTGTCCGTCTATGAGTGACAAAGGCGAAGCCCTGCGCATCCGCGTGCTTACCTTGTTCCCGGACATGATCCGGCAGGTGGTCTCCACCAGCATGCTCGGTCGGGCGGCGACCGCCGGTCTGATCGATGTGCAGGCGGTGGACATCCGCGATTTCGCCGACAATCCGTACGGCAAGATCGACGATTCGATGTTCGGCGGCGGAACGGGCATGCTGATGATGTGCGAACCGGTCTACCGCGCCTGGCGCCAGGTCCGGGACGAGCTTCGTGGAAACCCGCGCACCATCTTTCTGTCCGCGCAGGGACGGCCGTTCAACCAGGATCGGGCGATCGGCCTGTCCAACGAGGAATCGTTGATTCTGCTGTGCGGACACTATGAGGGCATCGACCAGCGCGTGCTGGACACGATCGTCGACGAGGAGATCTCGATCGGCGATTTTGTCTTGACCGGCGGCGAATTGCCGGCACTGACGGTCATCGATGCGGTGGCGCGCATGATCCCCGGCGTACTGCCGAACGAGGAGGCGATCCGGTCGGAATCCCATATGGATGGAACCCTGGAAGGACCGCAGTTCACCCGCCCTTCTGTCTGGAAAGATATTCCGGTTCCCGACGTCCTGT
>CAZNGQ010000310.1:0-2390 GCA_964572095.1 uncultured Oscillospiraceae bacterium | reverse complement strand
GTGCGGAAATGCTCGCCGTCCAGCTCGTCCTTGAGTGTCTGCGTGTTCAGGGTCAGCCCGATCCCGCCCGAAATGTCGACGCAGGCACGGTACGATCCGGGATGCGTCAGCGCACTCCCCAGCGCGACGTTGCCGCCCATCGCATACCCGACGATGAAGTTGTCCTCCCGCCGGGGCGAGGAGGCAAACAGCGACTGAACCACGACCGGGAGCTCCTCGGTCAGGAACGTCGCGTAGCCGACCCCGTAGCAGGTGTCGACCCCGAAGCTGTTCGAGATGTCGGGCGTGACCAGCATGACCTGGTTCCGTTGGGCGTAACGCTCCGCGTTGGTGTAGCGGTAGACGAGCGAGTCGTCGTCCCCGCCCCCGTGGATCAGGTACACGGTCTGGAACCGCATGCCGGGGACATATGGAGGTTTTTCCGCGGTGTGGATCGAAGCCGGGAGTCCAGGACAGGCGAGCGCGTCCGTGGGGTAGACGATCGAGAGGTCGATGTAGCGTCCGATCGCCTCGCTGCGGTAGTTGAAACGCAAGATTCCCATGTGCGGCCTCCTATCCGATGACGCCGGTATCGTTCAGGCTGCCGTCCGGGTTCCGTGCGAACCGCGAGACAAAGCCCCAGCCGAGTTCCCGCTCCGAGGGATGGACGTCGTGCGCCTTGCCGTGCATGAGGACGAAATGGTAGTAGTCTCCGCCGTCATCCGGCGCGCGGAACACATGGTGACCGAACACGTGCCCGGGATGTTCCACGCTCGGGCGCAGCTCGTGCCGCTCGTCCCCGACGACGCCCACCGCCTCCGGTTCGAGCGCATCGGCGGTCTCCCCGACCGGCATGCGGTTGAACCGTTTCCAGAATTCGTACTGGGTCTGCTGGTTGCTGCCGGCGCGGATCGGGTATTCCGACTCGCGGGTGCCGTAGAAGTACATCACCGGCATCCGCAGGGGGCGGTCGGTCTGGCGGGAGAGCGCGGCGCGCATCGGCGCGAGGTTCGCCTCCGGGTCCGACGACGGCTTGAACAGGGGTGCCGGCGGGGTTTCCCCAGGCGCCCGGATCTCAGTCATGAATGGCTCGCCGGCCTCGCCCGGCCGGAAGGAACGCATACTGGCGTAGGGGAACATCGAATCCACCGGACAGATCGCGGCGATCCGTTCCGGACGGGACATCGCGTAGGTCATCGCCATGCCGGCGCCGTTGGAAAAGCCCGACAGGTAGATCCTTGTCTCGTCGATCGGATATGTGCGGACCAGATAATCGATGAGAGCATCATAGTAAGCGATGTCATCCGACTCCTTCGGTGACAACGCCAGGTTCCAGCGGACGCGGTCCGAGGAGGCCGGGTACACGGTGACAAACCCCTCGCGCTCGCCGATCTCGTGGAACTTCGCCATGTCCGCGGCCTTGAGCGGATTGTCGGTCGCCCCGTGGCCAAAAACCAGCAGCGGCACCTTGCGGTCCGGATGCGCGAGGATACGCGCGGGCACATGCTCGAGCCAATCGTGGTCCAGCCCCCCGTTGTCCCCAAGCCGGGTGTCCGCGACATGCCAGATAAATCTGCATTCCTCGGGAACGATCCGGCGGTCGACATCTCCTTCCGGAGAGGTGTTGGTCCGCCGGATGCGGCGGAAGAACGTCTCCCACATCGTGTCGCACACCGCGCGGGTGAACCGGCCGCCCTCCTCCACACGGACCCGCTGCTCCGGGTTGCGGACGCAGGTGAACCGCCCGGGCTCCCCGTCAGGCACGGCCTCGTTTGCCCGGATGTAGTAGTCGGCAGCGCGCGGGTCGGATCCGACCAGATAAGCCGGGACCGGCGCGTTCTTCGCGCGGGCGAGCGCTTCGTCCGTCATTGTGCCGCCCACGGTGCAGACCGCGGCGGCGAGCGCACCGGTCGGGTATGCAGCCGCCAGGGTATGGACCATGCCGGCTCCCGATCCGATGCCCAGCAGGTAGTGGACGTCGTTGATCGCGCGCCATCCCGCGGTGAGCCGGCCGGAGTTGAGCGAATCCTGGATGGCACAGATCCATTCGGCGTCGCGCAGGCCGTTCGGTTCGAGCCGGGCGTTCCAGGCACCGTCGATCGGGTTGGGGAATACAAGGATCAGTTTCTGGCTGTCGACCAGCTCCGCGAGCCCCTCAGCGAGGATCGCGCGGACCGACGTCTCGTCCGCGCCGTCGCGCAGCACAGTGACGGCCGAGGATTTCCACAGCGCGCGCGGATCGGTGTCCGCGGTCGTGACATACATCGTACGGACCCCGTCGGGGGTCCGGACTTTCTTGAGAAACAGGTTCATGGACACTTCCTCCCGATCCCGTCCATAGGGCGGTACGCCCGCAGGCGGTACGCCAAAAGGTGCTAGATGCAGCCGTAGGCCGCGGCGCGCACCCGCAG
>CAZNGQ010000309.1:0-2391 GCA_964572095.1 uncultured Oscillospiraceae bacterium | reverse complement strand
GGCATCTGACGGTTTTGGCAGACATGAGAAAACAGTGTGAATGATCGAGATATCGCTTTGTCTGATGGCTCGCTCACATGTCTCCTCATCGCGCAGGGGGTCATTCGATGTCGAGTCACCTGCTAATAATTTTATAAATTCGGATTTTTCATACTCATCTGTCTCGCCAAGATAGAAGTATCCATATAGCCGGCCCGCTCTATGCCCGGCGAGAAACAAACGAAATCCTGGGAAAGCTAACCATCGGCCTTGGGCCTGAACAGAATATTTTCGCAACCCGAGCCGCTTAACCACTTTTTTCTTTATGGAATCGCTTGGAATATATGAGAAATCACGAGGCTCGAATGCAGGCTCCATTCCTTCGCCAGAAAGTATTTCGAGAATCTCCTCTTCGTCAGCCAGTTCGAGAAAAACCCTCCGGTATTCCGAATCCATCTCCGATGGGGTGCCACGCGTCAGTGCATCAAGCAGCGTCTTTTTTGCCAGTGTGATCAATTCCTCGTCATTATAAAGATTGCCGCTATCGAGGAGATATTTCACCGCTTCTGCGCTACCAAAGACGAGAAATTCTTCGCTAATGGAAGGTTCGTCAATAATTCTTAGGGCTTCCCAGGACTGCTTTACTGCCAACGATCTCATATCTTCGTCAGGGTCTTTGATGTAGCGCATGGCTCGCCAGTCGTTCGCTACCGCCCGACGTTTGATGTCGTCCGACACATCCACGGCATTTGAACGAGGCACCCCGGCCAGGTGCTCCAAATAGGCTGTGATCAAGGTAGGTTCCGCGTGGCAGATGCGCAAGATATTGGACATATCCGCATCGAGAACCGCTTCCTGCCAAGGCAGCGGGGGTTTAACAAAATCTTCGATGTACGATGGATATTTGCGGATTGCCGCGATGAATTTCTCTGTCGTATGCGCACTGTCAATGCGATCCAGCCAGGCGGGATTTTTCTCGATGACTCTGTCTTGTACAGCTTCAGAGCAGATGAACTGACCATCAGATTCGCAAATGATCTTGTATTGAAGGTCTTCGGGGATTGAGGTGAGGTCTACCGACATATCGAAATCGATTCAGTGTGATCTTTAGGAGAACGTCATTATGCAACCCGACTGACACTGAAACCAGAAATAATGAATCAATAAGTCAGTCCGCCCTCACCACCGCCAGCCCCGTCCAGTCCGTCGTGTAGCGGGGTGACAGATTTCCCCGGCGCATCCGCCACGCCCGATCGACCCCTTCCGCGGCCAGACGCAGGGATCCCCGGCCATAGCGCCCGTTGATCCCATCCAGAACCGCCATCAGCCGGTCCGAACGTGCGTCACCGGCCCCACCCTGCCCGTCCAGCAGCGAAAACTGCCGGTTGCCTGCCGGCCTCAGGTCGAGCAGCATCACCCCGGCCTTGTGATAAGCGAAACCGGGCCGGTAAATCCTTCGTAAGATGCGCCCTGCCCACCCGGCCAGGATGCGCGTATCTGCGGTAGCTTCGGGTAGCGGGAGCGTCACGCCTCGCTGATACTGGGGCGCCTCCGGCTTGAAGATGTTGGTCCGGATATAGACTTGGATCGCACCCGCCAGGGAATCCTGGGATCGCAGCTTCTCGGCGGCCCGGGCGATATAACTCGCCACCGCCTCCTCCAGTTCGTCGAGGTCAGTCACCAGGTGGCCAAACGAGCGGGACACCATGATCTGCTGCCGGTCCCGCACCACCTCCTCGAGGTCGATGCAGGAAATGCCGCGCAGTTCGCGAACCGTGCGCTCGAGAACCACCGAGAACCGGGAGCGGATGGCCTCGGCATTCGCATCGCGCAACTGGCGCACCGTCCGGATTCCCATCGTCGCCAGCCGGGCCTCGATCTTGCGCCCGACGCCCCAGACCTCGCCGACCGCGATCCGCTCGAACAGCGCCGTCAGCTCATCCCGGTTCATGGCCGTGAAATCACAGACCCCGTCGGCACCGGCCAGCCCCTTCTTGGCGCAGTGATTGGCCAGCTTGGCGAGGGTTTTGGTCGGTGCGATGCCGACGCACACCGCGAGGCCCAGCCAGTCGGCAATTCGTTGCCGGATCCCGGCGCCATAGACGACCAGGCCACCATCCGGCAGCGGCATGCCGGACAGTTCAAGGAACGACTCGTCGATGCTATAGACCTCGAGATTCGGCGCGAAATTGGACAGGACGTCGACGACCCGGTTGCTCATATCGGCGTAGAGGGCGTAGTTGGAACTGAAGGCCACGATGCCATGCCGTCTGGCTTCATCCCGGATCTTGAACCAGGGGACACCCATGGGGATGCCGAGCGCCTTGACCTCGGCGCTGCGGGCGACAACACAGCCATCGTTGTTTCTGAATGATGCTTACTGTTAGTAATCCAGTAACACCCCGGAAATCC
>CAZNGQ010000308.1:0-2406 GCA_964572095.1 uncultured Oscillospiraceae bacterium | reverse complement strand
TGACTGATACTACTTCAGACCATGTTCCTTTAGGTCCATGGAGGCTGTCTCAATGCGAGGCAGCCTCCGCCTTTTTCGTGAAAGTGATTTGCCCTGCTATCTGTTTTGCCGTTAAACTATACATACCCTATCCTAATCTCCCACCAAAGGAGTCCCCGCCCATGCCAATCCGATCCGTCTCCCTCATCGGCCTCGGCGCACTGGGCATCCTGTTCGGCCACCGCATAGCCGCCTCCGCAGAGGCACCTATCGCATTTCGCGTCGTCGCGGATGCCGGCCGGATCGCGCGCTATCGCCGGGACGGGGTTTTCAGCAACGGGGAGCGCTGCGATTTCCACTACATCACCCCGGACGATCCCACCGCCGGACCCGCGGACCTGCTCCTGATCGCGGTCAAGTCGCGCGACTTGCCCGAAGCGATCCGGATCGCCCGCGGCCAGGTCGGCCCGGACACCGTGATCCTGTCCCTGCTGAACGGCATCTCGAGCGAAGCGGAAATCGCGCGCGTTTACGGGGAGGACCGGGTGCTGCTGTGCACGGCGCAGGGGATGGACGTGGTCAAGACGGGCAACCGCCTGACCTTCGACCACATGGGGTATCTCGCGATCGGCGGGCGTGAAGCCGGCAGTCAGGCGGAGGCGGTTAGCCGTGTGGCCGAATTTTTTGACCAGGTAACCATTCCCTATCGAGTCATACCCGACATGCGCCGCCATCAGTGGGGCAAATTCATGCTCAACGTCGGGATCAACCAGGCCCTGGCCGTGTTCGACGGGGATTACGGCGTCGCGCAGCGGCCCGGGGAAGTCCGGGATACCGTCATCGCAGCCATGCGCGAAGTGGTTGCCCTGTCGGTGCCGGAAAACATCAACCTCGGCGAGGCGGACATCCGCGACTGGCTGAGCATCGTCGATACGCTCGGCCCGGGGGGCAAGCCGTCGATGTGCCAGGACCTGGAAGCCGGACGCCCGACCGAGGTCGACCTGTTCGCCGGCACCGTGCTGGCGCTGGGGGCGAAACACGGCATCGACACGCCGGTCAACCGCATGCTGTACGACCGCATCCGCGCGCTGGAGTCCGGATCCTGAAACGAAACACACCCCGGCCGCCGCATTGGAGACTGCAGCGGCCAGGGTGTGTCCCATTGGAGGAGAAAGGCCGGCGATCCTGTCAGCCCGTTCTGTTTGGGCTCAGAACTGGTCGAAATCGATCGCCTTTTTCAGGCCGGGGTTCACGCCGGATCTTGCGGCGGGAGCCTTCTTCTTGTGCCACGCGGCCGGGCTGCCATGGGTGGCGCTGCCGCCCTTGAGGGTGAACCGGCTCACTTCCTCGCGGAGCAGCTGGGCCTGGCTCGACAGTTCCTCACTGGCGGACGCGCTCTGGACGGCGGTCGCGGTGTTGGACTGGACCACCTGGGAGACCTGCTGGATGCCCTGGTTGATCTGCACGACCGCAGTCGCCTGTTCGTTCGAGGCCGTGGCGATGGCGCTGACCAGGTTGGCCACGTTGGTGACGCCGCTCAGGATGTCGCCAAGCGCCTTTGCCGTGTCGTTGGCCATCGTCGTGCCGTCCCCGACTTTCTGGATCGAGCCCTCGATCAGTTCCGTGGTCTCCTCGGCGGCGCGGGCCGAACGGGCGGCCAGGCTGCGGACTTCCTCGGCGACGACGGCGAAGCCTTTGCCGTGCTGGCCGGCGCGGGCGGCCTCGACCGCGGCGTTGAGGGCGAGCAGGTTGGTCTGGAACGCGATGTCGTCGATGACCTTGATGATTTTGGAGATGTTCTTGGACGAGACGTTGATCTCTTTCATGGCGGACAGCATCGCGTTCATGGACTCGTTGCCCTTGGCGGCGTTTTCACGCGCGTTCTCCGCCAGCGCGTTCGCCTCGTTGGCGTTGTCCGCGTTGATCCGGGTCTGCGCGGACACCTGCTCCAGGGAGGCGGTCAGTTCCTCGACCGCGCTGGCCTGCTCGGTCGCGCCCTGGGACAGCGCCACGCTGGATTCCGACACCTGGCCGGAACCGGCGGCGACCTGCTCGGCCGCGACCATGATGTTGCTCATCACTTCGTTGACCTGGCCGGCCATGAGTCCGAACGACTCACCCAGCTTGCCCACTTCGTCTTCGGTGTCGATGTTCACATCCACGTCCAGGTCGCCGGCGGCGATTTTACGGGAGACGTCCAGCAGCTGCTGGATGGGTTTGGTCATGATGCGTGAAATCAACAGCCCGAGCAGGATGGACAGCGTCATGCCGCCGACCAGCAGGCCGATCATGAGTGCCAGGATGGATTTCTGGGTGGCTTTGTTGTCCGCCATCGTCTGCGCGCCGAGCTCGATCTTGATTTCCTTGAGCCGCTGGTAGTCGGCCTCGATCCGGATGCGCATGTCGTTGACGACGCTGCGCATGAGG
>CAZNGQ010000307.1:0-2427 GCA_964572095.1 uncultured Oscillospiraceae bacterium | reverse complement strand
TCGTCCAGATGAACTCGTCGGCGGCGGAGCAGAGCGCGTCCGCAAGCGAAGAACTGACCGGCCAGGCCGGAACGCTCCAGGAAATGGTCCTGCGGTTCAAGCTCAAAAACTGAACCGGCGCTAGAACCTGCCCCGGTCGGCCCACAGCCCGAGCGCGGGATTGGAGATGTAGTAGATCTCTTCGCCGTTCACGGTATTGAAGCCGTCCTTGAGGACGGCGGGATCGTAGGTCTTCACGGCTTCGTCATAGGGGATGTAGGTGAAGCCGACGCATTCGACCTCGTCCCGGGTCAGGTGACGGGTGGCGTACGTGATGGAAAACCGGTTGTCGGAAGACCCGTGGATCAAGTGGGCGGGAACGGACTGGTTGGCCTGCAGGTCCTCGTTGTCCCGGAACAGCTCGAGCACTTTTTCCCGGCCGACATACCCGTACTTGCGGATCAGGACGTCGTTTTGGGGATCCTCGCCGCATCGGGTGACCCCCGGCGCCAGCACCAGCAGCTGACCGCCGTCGGCGATGGCCATCCGGGTACGGTACACCGCCTTGTTGCCGAGCCAGGTGCTCTTGAACTCCTGCTCGTTGAGATAGACGACGACCTTCCGCAGTGGTTTGTCGACAAAGATCAGGTTCTTTTTCTGGCTGAGGGCGACCGCCTTTTCGAACAGGGCGCGCTCCCGCCCGACATACAGACCGTGGACGGAAATGTCCGTGCCCTTGGCCGTGGTGACGGTCAGGACATAAAGCAGGGGGACTCCGTGCAGGAAATGGTCCTGTGCGTAGTCGAACAGCTTGCGGACGGGCGAGTGGTCCTTGCCCATGATGCGCTCCAACCCGTAAAAGGCGCCGAGCATGTGGGAACTGCTGATCATGGACGAACCGCCGCATCCGACGAACAGGTTCTTGCTCTGGTTCGCCATCCCCACGACTTCGTGCGGGACGACCTGGCCGATGGAGATCACCAGGTCATAGGAGGGATCCAGGATGCGCCGGTTGATCTCGACGTCGACAGGGCCATTCATGAGACCATCCGATATGGCCTTCACATAGTCCCCGGGAACCTGTCCGATCTTCACGACATCGTCGCGCCAATTGTGGACCAGGAGCGATTCCGGGCGGATTTCCGGTCCGAAGAACGCGCGGCATTCCTCAGCGGTGACCGGCTGGTGGGTGCCGAGCGCCGGCAGGATGTCCACCTGGCACCGGTCGCGAAGCAGTCCGTTCAGCATCGCGGTGATCGTACCGGCATACGAGTGGAACCGGGTATAGTCGGGAGGAATGAGCAGAACGCGGCGCAACAGGCGTCCGGCCCGGGCGAGCGCCTGCGCAAGGGCTTCCCGTATCGCGGGATCCGGGATCCGGCTGCCCTCCGCGGCCTCGATGGCGATGGCGACGGAACCGGATTCGTCGTGGTCGGTCATGGACATGGGGTGCCTCCTGAACGCGCGTTTACGCGGTGTAGGTGTTGGAAACGGTGTCTCCGCCGTGCCCGGTCCAATTGGTATGGAAGAATTCGCCGCGCGGCCGGTCGACCCGCTCATAGGTATGCGCGCCGAAGTAGTCGCGCTGCGCCTGCAGCAGGTTGGCCGGCAGCCGCGCGCAGCGGTACCCGTCATAATAGGAAAGGGCCGAGGAGAAGGCCGGCGCGGGGATGCCGTTGATCGCGCAGGCCGCGACGACGCGGCGCCATCCGGCCTGGGCGGCGTCGATCTGCTCCTTGAAGAACGGATCGAGCATCAGGTTGGCCAGGTCGGGGTCCTTGTCGAACGCTTCCTTGATCCTGCCGAGGAACACCGAACGGATGATGCATCCGCCGCGCCACAGAAGCGCGATGCCGCCGTAGTCGAGCTTCCATCCATAGGTCGCGGCGGCGGCTTTCAGGAGCGCGTAGCCCTGGGCGTACGAGACGATCTTGGAGGCGTACAGGGCGTCGCGGATGTCGCGCACGAACGCGTCCCGATCGCCGGAAAACGGCGTGGCCGGACCGGTGAGAATGGCCGAGGCGGCCACGCGCTCTTCCTTGATCGCGGACAGGCAGCGGGCGAATACGGCCTCGTTGATGAGCGTCAGGGGAATGCCTTCGTCAAGCGCGGAGACCGAGGTCCATTTTCCGGTGCCTTTCTGCCCGGCGGTGTCGAGGATCTGGTCGACAACGGCGTTGCCGTCCTCGTCGCGGTAGCCCAGGATGTCCCGCGAGATCTCGACCAGATAGCTTTCGAGGCTTCCGCGGTTCCATTCGTCCAGAACCTGATACATCTCCTCCGTCGTCATGCCAAGATATTGTTTCATGATCTGGTAGGCTTCGCAGATGATCTGCATGTCACCGTACTCGATGCCGTTGTGCGTCATCTTGACAAAATGGCCGGCGCCGTCGCTCCCGACCCAGTCGCAGCAGGGCACACCTTCCGTCTGGGCGGCGATGGCCTGGA
>CAZNGQ010000306.1:0-2444 GCA_964572095.1 uncultured Oscillospiraceae bacterium | reverse complement strand
TCCCCTTGCGTGGACTGCCATGATGGGCTTGAGTCGCAAAGGAGATGGCCTTTTCAAGGATGTCGTAATCATTTCCCATAATCGTTGGACCTCATATCACCGTCAATCCGCGCGTTTCAACCGTACGATCCGGCGGTATTCATACCGGGTCAACAGCAGCATGCCGAGCGCTCCGGTCCAGGTGGTCACGATGATGCCCCACCAGACGCCCACAAGGCCAAGGCCCATCGTGATTCCCAGAAAATTGAACAGAATAAGCGGCATGGCCAGCTGCCGATAGACCCCGACCCAGACCGCGTATCGGGGTTTCTTAAGTCCCTGTAGAACGGACAGGCAGACATTGATGATGATGTAGGCGTTGAAAGCCAGGAACTCGATCCGAAGATAACGCGTCCCCTCGGCGATCACGAGCGGATCATCGTTGAACAGCCCGATGAAAAACGGCGCGAACGGATAGATCAGGACCATGCCGATGGTCATAATGGCAACGCCGATTCTCATCGCAGTGAAAAAGGTCTCCCGGACGCGGTCCAGCTTGCCGGCTCCGTAGTTCTGTCCCGTCAGCGTCAATGTGGCGGAATTCAGCCCGAGCGCCGGCAGCAGCGCCATCTGTTCCAGCCGCATGGCCGCGCCGTATCCGGCCGTGCTCGCGTCGTTCCCGAACCGGTAGATGAACAGGTTGATCACAAAAACCCCGATCGCGATGGTCAGCATGTTGAGCGCGGCGGGAACCCCCTGCGCCAGGATCTCGATCTGGCGCGCCACCCCCAGAAGCTTCCAGGACGTACGTGTCAACCTCAGATTCAACAAGCAACGGACCTTGTAGGCCAGATAGACATTCCCGACCATCTGAACGATGACCGTCGCGATGGCGACCCCGAGCGTTCCCAGTCTCGGCATCCCCAGCCAGCCGAAGATAAACAGGGGATCCAGCAGCAGGTTCAGGAAAAACCCGAAGATCAGGAAGTTGCGATACGGCTTTGTCCATCCCCGCGCGCTGAGAAACGCGTTCAGGGTCGAGTTGATCCCGAAGAAAACCGTTCCGGCATAAATGCCGCGCACATAACGCGTCCCTTCGGACAGCGCTTCGCCCTCGGCGCCAAGCAAACCCAGCAGATAGGGGGAAAACAGGAAGCCGACAACGGACAGGAACAGGCTGGCGGCCAGTGTCAGAAAGAGTCCGTTGATTGTGTACTGATCGACCTTCGCCTGGTCCTGCCGGCCGATCGCATTGGCCAGCAAGGCCGATACGCCGGTCCCGATTCCGGACACGAACGCCGTCAGGATGAAGAATACGGAAAACGACACCGACATGCCGGCCAGGGATTCCGTGCCCAACTTGCCCGCGTAAAACGTGTCCACCACATTGAACATCGTGTTGAAAAACATGCCGATGCTCATGGGGATCGCGATCCGAAGCATGTGCTTCCGGATCGGCCCGCGTGTCAGTGACGCGTCCATGTCCATCTATCGGAAATCCCAAAGGACGTTGACGATGACCCATTTCCCCTGCACTTTCGCCAGGTGGATATAGTCGTCAAACACTTCGGATACCAGCTTGACGCTCGCCATGGTGTCGGTCATGTCGAGAATCGTTATGTCTTTACGCCCCTTTTCGGGGTGCTCGATCCGCCCTCTCCCGTTCTGGGCAGCGTCGACCATCCAGTCCCGGGTGGTGTCCCGGACCTCGCCTTCGGGCGAGATCCGCCGCTTGGCCAGTTTCGCATGAATGGCCCGGTCCATCTTCTGCCCTTCTGCACCGTACCATCCTTCGATGTAGTCCAGCACGGCTTGTTCGATGAGCGTACGATCGGTCATGGTGCGGCCCTCCCCTTGTGGGTTTCTCTGGAGAGATATGCATGCGGTGATTGCTAGTCGGCGAGGTTCCGTTCTTTCACCATCAACGCAGAAATCGTTGTCTTCTTCTCTTTAGCATAAGCTTGAATGAATTGAAAGTCCTCTTCACAAATACGAGCCTTCATCACCGACATGTAAATCCCCACTCACCCCTCCGGGTACAGCGGCTCCCGCCTCAGCGGCAGTAGCTCGTCCAGCGTCATCTCCAGGTAGCGGTCCCACATGCGGAAATCGTGCTTGTGCCCCTCCGCGAGCAGGAACGTCACATCGTATCCGAGTGTTTTCAACGTATCGGCGTCCGCTTTGACCCGCTCGCCGATGGCGCCTTCTTCGCTCCCGGCGATCAGCGTGAACGTCGGGAGTTCCACTCCGCTGTCCAGATTTTGTCGCGCTGAGGACATCAGGTCGAACCGGGAGCCCTCGATGCCGCAGGACGGCCCGAACGTGGCGTTGTAGAGCGGGAACCGGGTGCGGAAGTGTTCGCCGTCCAACTCGTCTTTGAGCGTCTGCGTGTTCACGGTCAGCCCGATTCCGCCCGAAATGTCGACGCAGGCGCAATACGACCCGGGATGTGTCAGCGCACTCCC
>CAZNGQ010000305.1:0-2452 GCA_964572095.1 uncultured Oscillospiraceae bacterium | reverse complement strand
CATGGCTGCCACAGTAGTGGCAAAGCCTCCGTAGTAGCCGCTGTTGAGCATTTGAGTGCGGATCTGTCCCAGATTTGTGGCCGCCGTGACCCGGTACAGAGATCCGGTGAAAGCGCTCCGCCCGCCGCCAGGCGAATTGGGCTGGTTGGCGAAGTATAAAGAATCGGGGTAACCGACATCGGGGGGATAGCTGCTGTCGTGGTTGCTCAACCCTCTGCGGTGTGTCGCTCGTTGGTTGCTGATCACCAGGACTGGACCGGTGGTGTAGCATGCATCCAGGATGCCCGCCTCCTGCCAGCCGCAGAAGCCGCCATTAGCAAAGGATAAGCCGTGTTTGACCCGCCCGGTGGAATAGCACTGGCTGATGAGAGGCCGGGCGGCAGCACCTGTAGTATTCATCAGTCTTCCGACGAAGCCGCCGGTGGCAGCCTGACGGTTGCTGTTTTGGTCGTTCACATGCATGCGTACATAACCGGAGGCGTAGCTGTTGGTGATCCGGCCGCTGTCCAGAACGCCGGCAAAGCCTCCCAGATTATTGGCAGTCCTCGTTCCGTGGGTCGTAACGCCTGTTGCGGCAAAGCAGGAATCGATGAAGCTCGAGGATCCTTCGATCCTGCCGGCAAAACCGCCGACGCTGCCCATGGCCCGGACATAATAAGGCGGACTGTAAGCCCAGTCGGTGATATCCAGGGGATCCGAACTGCTGTTCAGGAGATCTGACAGCCGCACATCGCAGTGATCGATGGCCGCATTGATGATGAGCCCTGCGAAGCCGCCGGTGTTGGATGCCTCTGTCGCAGTCTCGACTACCAGATCGACGTTGTCGACAGTGACTTGGGAGAGATTAGCGTACAACACACCTGCGAGGCCTCCGGTATTGCCGCCGAATCCCTTGATGCTGATGCCGTCGATGGCAACTGAGGCGAAGTCGGTATCCACTCCGATGACGCCGGCGATGCCTCCAATGTGGGTGCCGGGAAGATAAGTCCAGGCGCTGGAATTCCCATACAGCGCTGAGAAAGTATGGGCGCCGGCTTCTTCGAGAAGGGCGACCCGGAGCGGGGCGGCGGCGCCGTAGCCGGAGATCCAGCCGAAATAGCCACCCATACCTACAATGTTGCCGGGATCCGTCGTGTTTCGCTGGATGCCGCAGGTGGCGTCGATGCTGCAATCGTTGCTCAGGGTTAGCGTGCCGCCTGCATACCCCTTGCCGATGTATCCGCCGTAGGCTGCACCGGCGTTGTCACCGCCGGTGGGATAAGCGTAAAGGGTGGTTCCCGTCACGGCAACATCACCGATGGTCAGATCGGTGAGGCCTCCCGCCGCGTAGTAGTTCCCCGCCAGAAGACCGGCTGCATAATACTTTGCTTCAGTTGCGCCGGTCAGCACGTTCTGCTGGATCGAGGAACTTCCCAGATTCACATTCTGGATCGAAATGTCGTTGTTGGCGCCGGAAAAGGATGCGATGGCGCCGATGATCCCGCCGGTGCCGTAAGCACCGGACACGTGGGGCGTCCCTGCAGACAGGCCGCCGCCCTCGCCGTTCCAGGAGGGCAGCTGCAGGTTCAGACCGGACAGGGACACGTTGGATATGGTCACGGCAGAGGCATTGGAGACTTGTCCGAAGACGCCGCCGGCCAGCCGGGACGCATTGATGGAAACGTTTCCGCTGACCGTAAGGCCGGCTACCGTCCCGCCGTCCAGTCTTCCTGCGGCGCCGCCCACCATGTATTTACCCCTCAAGGTCACGTTGTTCAGGGACAGATTGATGATATCCGTGCGGAGTCCTTCTCCGATGAGAGCACCCACATGGTTGATGCCCTGGGTGCCCCATTGATTGATGCTGACATTATTCACGGTTAGATTGCGAACCACCGCATCGGCAGTTCTGCCGAACATGCCGTAATAGCCGGTGTCCGCCGGCGGCTGAAGGGTGATCTGATTGATGGTATGGTTGTTTCCTTCAAAGGTCCCTTGGAATGCCGTTGTCTGGTTTCCGATGCTCTGGGGCCCGTCTCGGCGGATCATTGCCTGATCGAAGTAGGTGGTCGTATAAGAATTCGCCGCAAAATCCAGATCGCTTTCCAGATGGTATGTGTATCCGCCGCTCCAGTAAGCCGACATCTCCGGCTGAGACAGCGTTACATAATGCCGGAAACTCCGGATAGGCAGCGCTGCCATTCCTGCGGTGGCGGGCGCATCGTCATGGGCGATGGGAGACTTCCCGAAATGGGGATTGTAATAAAGGGTCACGCTGCCCAGCAATTCGGCGGTGTCCGGGTACATGTCGATCTGCAGCGATTGATAGAAAGCTGAACGGGCCAAATCGCCTTCTACGACTTCGTTTCGCGAAAGGAACCGATAATAGTACTGTCCGGAAGGCAGGTTTAAGGTGCTGGCGCTGCTGGTGGGCGTCCCCTGATGGGTGACGGTGATGGCCGATCCATTATAG
>CAZNGQ010000304.1:0-2464 GCA_964572095.1 uncultured Oscillospiraceae bacterium | reverse complement strand
TCTGCGTCCGGTTCGGTCATGCCCACGACCGGCAGCCTGCCCACAACATCCAGCCAGACCACCACCGCGACGACCGCTCCGACCACACTCGGCGGTCTCACCTCGTACTCAGCCTCGCCGGTCTCCTGGTCGTACATCGTGCCGAAACCCCTGAACCAGGGCGTCCGGGCTACCGTCCCCGCCGCGACAGCGCGCCTGATCGCGCCGTGGCCGGTCCTCTGGCAGGCCGCGACAGGATCGACGCCCACCGTTTTTCTGACCATGGACGAAGGATACGAGTTCGAGAACAACACAGCGAAGATCCTGGACATCGCCCGAGACAAGTCCGTGTCCATCGCCTTTTTCGTCACCGGCAGCTACCTGCGGGCCAATCCGGACCTGGTCCGCCGCATGCTCGACGAAGGCCACCTGGTTCTCAATCATACAGACCAGCATCCCGACCTCGCGGTCATGCTCCGAGACAAAGGCGTCGACGCTGTTCTGTCGGACATCCGGAAACTTGAAGCAGAGTTCCGCACCCTGACCGGCCGGACGATGCCCCGGCTGATCCGTCCGCCGGCCGGCGCCTACAGCCAGCGTCTGCTGGCGTTGCTGGCCCGCGAGCGGTACACCGCGGTTTTCTGGAGCTTCGCCTATCGGGACTGGCTGACCGGTGATCAACCATCGCTCGACAGTGCCCGGTCCGCGATACTCGGCCAGCTTCACGACGGATCCGTTCTGCTGCTGCATGCCGTTTCGAAAACCAATGTCCAACTGCTGCCCGAACTGATCGACGCGATCAGGGCCAGCGGCTATCGGATCGGTATTCTACGCGAGATCAACTGAATCGGGCGCGGTTTCTCACGCCATTGCGCGTCTGCCCAGGAAAATGCCGGATTATCTGGATATGTGCGGGAATGCGTCTGAAAATATCCGGAAATATCCGTTAAATATCTGTCAAAATCGGCAAAAATCTGCTTGCATATTCAAAACATCTGTTATATAATACTACGTGCGCGACTTTGCCGCAGGTCCTGTCCATTGACGGCGACGAGGTCAGACGAATAACCAGCGTAGATGCCGGAGATTGCCGGATGCAGCCGCTGCGGCTGCAAGACGGGTAACTTTGGCGGAGCAGTCCGGTTCAGAGAAATCGGACGGCAGGTAACAACCTGAACGGCGCAGCGTGTGCTTCAGACGGAGCATGTGCCCAGCACGACGGCCCCACCGGCCAGAGACTGGGTTTTCTGTTGGAAGAGCATGATACGCCCGGCACAGTTGAAGCCTGCAACGCAGCAAACTGAGGAGGTACCATCCATGGCAGTCAACCAGAAGATCAGAATCCGTCTCAAGGCATTCGACCACAACATCCTCGACGAGAGCGCGGAGCGTATCGTCGACACCGCGAAGCGCACGGGCGCATCCGTCTCCGGACCGATCCCCCTGCCGACCGAGAAGGAGATTGTCACCATTCTCCGTTCGCCCCACAAGTACAAGGACGCCCGCGAGCAGTTCGAGATCCGTACCCACAAGCGGCTCATCGACATCCTCGCGCCGAACCAGAAGACGGTCGAAGCCCTCATGAAACTGGAGATGCCGGCCGGAGTCAACATCGAGATCAAGCTGTAAAGCTTTTCTCCGCCGATCCTTGGCTGGATCGGCGGCAAGGTCATGTTCGCCGGTATTCCCGGTGAACCAATAACCAGGGAGGTAAGGAAGACATGAACAAATTCATGCTTGGCAAAAAAGCCGGAATGACCCAGCTGTTCGACGAAAACGGCACCGCGATCCCGGTGACTGTCATCGAGTGCGGCCCGCTGGTGGTCGTCCAGAACAAGACCGAGCAGAACGATGGCTACAAGGCCGTCAAGGTCGGCTTTGGCGACATTCAGAAGCGCAAGGCCAACAAGCCGCATCAGGGGCAGTTCGCGAAAGCGGGCGCCGACACCAAGAAGTGGCTCCGCGAATTCCAGACGGAAGACGACTACACGATCGGGCAGGAGCTTCGGGTTTCCGACATGTTCAATCCCGGCGATCATGTCGATGTCAAGGGCGTCTCCAAGGGCAAGGGTTTTGCGGGCACGATCAAGCGCT
Organism: uncultured Oscillospiraceae bacterium; assembly: GCA_964572095.1. GTDB lineage: Bacteria > Bacillota > Clostridia > Saccharofermentanales > UBA5734 > JAAYKS01. The sequence continues at coordinate 391 of CAZNGQ010000304.1, read as the reverse complement.
ACAACCAGTCCGGCGGTCCGGAATCCCACGGTTCCATGTACCACCGCCGTGTCGGTTCCATGGGTCCGAACACGGACCCGGCCCGTGTTTTCAAGGGCAAGCGGCTTCCCGGCCACATGGGCGCGGAGAACGTGACCGTCCAGAACCTGGATGTCGTCCAGGTTGACGGCGAGCGCAACATCCTCGTCATCAAGGGCGCTGTGCCCGGCCCGCGCGGCGGATTCGTGGAAATCACGACGTCCGTCAAGGCCAGATAATCGGGCGAAAAGGAGGAGCATGGAAATGGCAAAAGTAGATGTTTACAACATGGAAGGCGCCGTCGTCGGCAGCATCGAGCTGTCCGACACCATCTTCGGCATTGAGCCCAATGAAGATGTCCTGCACCGCGTCG
>CAZNGQ010000303.1:1238-2481 GCA_964572095.1 uncultured Oscillospiraceae bacterium | reverse complement strand
GTCTATCAGGACGACACCGGGCTGGACCGCGTCGAAGCGGCGCGCGAATGGGGCATCACGCCCGGCCGCCTGAACCTGATTGAAAAACTGATCGCGCTTGATCCGACCAAAACCGTCGAGCAATACCTGGACGCCAAGGCATCGGAGATCATGAAGGAAGTCGTCGCCCTGCAGCAAGCCGGACAGATCGCCGACAACGAGACGAAGTCCTCCGAGAAAACGGTCCAGGCCGAGACGAAAGCCTCCGAAAAGGCCGCGGCAGCGGAAGCCAGAGCCGCTGAGAAGGCGGCAAGGCTTGCGGACGCGGTAGGCAAATCGAAAGCGAACGCGGCAAAGAACAATCCGGGCCAGAACAAGAAAGCCGGCGGATCCGGCAACGGCGGATCCTGATCACCTGACGCATCCTCCCGGACGGCCTTCGGTTTCACACCGGAGGCCGTCTTTCTGTTTTCGGGTGTGTATAACCTTGAATTTAGTTCTATATAGAACTATTATATGTGCATGCCAGCGGAAAACCGGATGGCAGATATATCACTCGGAAGGCAAGGAGACTCCTATGGATTTACAAAAAATGCAGGAACTGAGCGATCTGCTGGATCGTGTCGGCTCGATCGTGGTCTGCTCCCTCAGCCCGGACGGGCGGCCCAACGCCAAGGCCATGCTCAACTTGCTGCACGACGGACTCGACCGGTTCTACTTTTCCACAAACCTGTCTTCGCGCCGGACGCAATGGTTCATGGACCACCCGGAAGCCTGCCTCTACTTCTTCGATCCGGTCACATTCCACGGGGCGATGCTGACCGGGGACATGGCGGTCCGTCGGGACCGCGAGGCCCGGGAACGTTTGTGGCGCCCGGGTTTCGAGATGTACTACCCCGCCGGTATCGACGATGGGGACTATTGCGTCCTGGAATTCACCAGCCTGTCCGGCAACTTCTACCATGGCCTGTCGAACTGCGATTTCGACCCGCGGGCTGTTTCCGCATGGATGAGCGAAAGAAAGGGCCGGAACGATGGAGAATGAAGCGTTGTCCGTCATCGAAAGCCTCCGGACCATCCATTGGGATTTCAACGGGAAAACCGTCTCGGACGAAGATGTCCGATCGATTGTCGAGCATGGCATGCGGGCGGCCTGCGCCACAAATCTCGCCAACTACTCCGTCGTCGTCGTGGACGGTCCGGAAAACATCCGGAGACTGGTGGACAATTCCGGCCCCGCGCGCTGCCTGGTCTTTTGCCTGGA
>CAZNGQ010000303.1:0-1138 GCA_964572095.1 uncultured Oscillospiraceae bacterium | reverse complement strand
CGACGCCGTCGTCCGCGCGGGTTTCATGGACTGAAGTCCCGACACAATTTATCCCTTTTTGTCCAATTTACCGGTTGAATTGCATACGAATCCGTTATAATTTTCGTAGCACTCCGCACGTTGGCAACAGCATGCGGTCCGGACGAGAAGGCCCCTATCAAATTTGCAAGGAGATGCGCCATGGCAAAGATCGAACCATCCGTAGGCTACCTTCCCGATGAACGACCCCCGATCCTGAAACTTCTCCTGTACGCCATCCAGCAAGTCATCGTCATGTTCCCCGCCACCGTCGCGGTGGCCCTGCTCACCGGGTTCCACATCTCCACCACCATTTTCGCCAGCGGCCTCGCCACCATCTGCTTCATTCTCGTCACCGGCCGCAAGATCCCTCTTTATTATGGTTCCAGCTTCTCCTACCTGTCGGCCATCATCGTCCTGATGGCGTCCGAAGAACTGAAAGACTTCACGCTCAACGAGAAGATCTCGGTCGCCCAGTTCGGCATCGTGATGTCCGGTTTCGTTTCGATCGCAGCCGGCCTGATCGTCAGCCGGTTCGGACGCAGTTCCATCGAGAAGATCCTGCCGGCCACGGTCACCGGCCCGATCGCGATGGTCATCGGCCTCACACTGGCCAGCAACGCGCTCAAGGACGCCACCTCGATCGCCATCAACACCTTCGGCGATCCCGCCGTCGGCGAGGCGCAGGCCGCCCTGGCCGGCAACATGGCCTGGGTCATCTCGCTCGTCACGCTGTTCGGAACCATCCTGTTCTCGGTCTACCTGAAGGGATTCCTGGGCCAGCTCCCGTTGCTGCTCGGCCCGATTCTCGGATGTCTTGTCGCCTTTGTCATCGCCCAGATCACCGGGATCAACCTGTTCAAGGAAATGCCCGAGGGCGCGGCCACCGGGTTCTTTGCGCTCCCCACCTTCACCCTGCCCAACTTCAAGGCCTGGCACGCCGTCGCCGCGATCATGCCGATCGCCATCGCGACCATCCCGGAATCCACGGCGCACGTGTTCCAGCTTGACATCTATGTCAACGACCTGTCCCGCAAAATGAAAAAGGGCAAAGTGTACAACATCGCGGACAAGCTGGGCCTGAACCTGATCGGCGACGGCATCGGCGACATCGTTGCCG
>CAZNGQ010000302.1:0-2488 GCA_964572095.1 uncultured Oscillospiraceae bacterium | reverse complement strand
AACAACAAAAAAGCGCTTCCGGTCTGAAAATAGACCATGAAACGCCATCGTTCCGTTGATTTGCGATCCTTGGACGAGTAAGCGGCCGCTATGCCGGCACATCGTTCAATTACACGAAAGTATACCGCAGCCACCCAAAAATGCAAGATGAATGCCGTGAAAAATTCATTCTCAAAATAGCCAAATTTGCCGCCGATAACGGCCCGGAGTCTGTCAGTCCTCCTCGATAACACCGTCCGGAGCCTTGGGATCCGTTCCGTCCGTATCCCACAGATCCTCCCAGGACCGGGCGTCCGGCCAAAGAAACACCTGCCCCTTGATCAACCGGTTGCCGCACTCCGCGGTACGCAACGCCGCCATTTCGCCATCGGTCAAAGGATCGCCGCAGACGGCGGTCAGGTTGGCGAGGGCATGGCTGCGGCTGACCGTGAAGGGGATCGGGATCTGCCCGCGCCGGACGGCCCACTGGAGGGCGACCGCCGACGGATGCGCGCCGCGGTTCTCCGCGATCCGCAGGACGGCGGGATGCGCCAGGTCGACGATATCGTCGGGGGTCCGGTCGCGCTCCGGCCTGCCCGGGGATCCCAACGGCGAGTAACCGACCGGCTGGATCCCGCGGTCCAGGCAATAGTCGAACAACTCCTGCTGCTGGAAGCAGGGATGGAGTTCCATCTCGTTCACGGCCGGCCGGATCCGGACATCGCGCAGGATCCGGGACAGCTTCTGCACGGTCACATTGGACACTCCGATCTGGCGGACCAACCCGAGATCCACCAGTTCCTCCATGGCGCGCCAGGTCCGCATGAACGCCTTGTGCCGGTAGGGACGGGAATCCGGATTGCGGGTGTCCCCGTCGCAGCCCGGCGGATGGTAATTGGGAAACGGCCAGTGCACCAGGTACAGGTCGAGATAGGATAGCCGCAGGTTCGCCAGGGACCGACGGCACGCGGCCAGGACCTCCGCCGGATCGTGGTGGTCGTTCCAGACTTTGGAGACGATAAACAGCTCTTCGCGGCGCAGCCCGCCGGCGACCGCCTCGTCCAACACCTCACCGATCTGCGGCTCGTTGCCGTAAACCTCGGCACAGTCGATCAGGCGGTACCCGATGCGAAGCGCGGCGCGCACGGCATCGGCGACGCGATCCCCGTCATCCCGGTCGGATCCGAATGTCCCAAGGCCGATGCCGGGGATGCGGGCACCGGTATACAGCGTACGGAACGGAATGCCGGCAGCGGGAACCGCGTCGGGGTCCATGCAAAAAGGGGTGACGGCTGGTTCTGGCATTGGGTTTTTCCTCCTGTGCCCGTTCGGGCGGCGCCTCGCGGCGGATCATGATCATTGTGGCCCAGGATCGGGAAAAACGCAAAGTCGGCGACGCGTCCGGCCCGGTATGGTTGTGTTATGCTTCCTTTGAAACCTTGGATCCAGCCAGCTACCAACGGATATTTCAGGAGGTATTTCCATGCGCGACACGATGAAAGCCGCCTTTCTGCCGGGGAACAGCACCGTGGAGTTCCGCGAAGTCCCGATCCCCGTCCCCGGATATGGCCAGGTGCTGGTGCGGACCGGCGCATCGACGATCTGCGGCAGCGACATCCGGGCCATCTACCGGGAACATCTGGGCAAAGGGCCGGAAGGCTACCAGAACGTGATCGCCGGTCACGAGCCGGCCGGACGGATCGTGAAGTGCGGCCCCGGCATGCGCAGGTTCAAGGAGGGGGACCGGGTCATCCTCTATCATATCTCCGGGTGCGGACTTTGCATGGACTGCCGACGCGGGTACATGATCAGCTGCACCAGTCCGCTGCGCGCCGCCTACGGCTGGCAGCGGGACGGCGGTATGGCGCCGTTCATTCTCGCGGACGAAAAGGATCTGGTTCCGCTGCCGGATTCGCTGTCATTCGTTGACGGCGCCCAGGTGGCCTGTGGTTTCGGGACGGTCTATGAGGGGCTGGAAAAAATCGGCGTCTCCGGCAACGACGCGGTTCTTGTGACCGGTCTTGGCCCGGTGGGGCTCGCGGCGCTGATGCTGGCGAAAGCCATGGGGGCGCAGCGGCTGATCGGCGTGGATGTCACGGAGGAACGCTGCCGGCTGGCGCAGGAAATGGGACTCGCAGACGAGGTCTACCCCTCCGGTCCCGACACGCTGGCCCGTATTCTGTCGGCGACCGGGCAGGCGGGTGTGGAGCGCGCGGTCGACTGTTCCGGGCATGCCGACGGCCGATTGCTGGCCGTGCGTGCGACCGGCAAGTGGGGCAGGGTGGCGCTGATCGGCGAAGGCGGCACGATGGAGTTCGCGCCGAGTCCCGAGTTGATCCACGACCAGAAGACGATCTACGGATCCTGGGTGACCAGCATCTGGAAGATGGAGGAACTGACCGGCCGGCTGGTGCGATGGGGCATCCATCCGGAGCGTCTGGTCACGCACCGGTTCCGGCTTGAGGATGCGGGAGAGGCATACCGGCTGATGGCGGAAGGCCGATGCGGC
>CAZNGQ010000301.1:0-2495 GCA_964572095.1 uncultured Oscillospiraceae bacterium | reverse complement strand
CTCCCGCGGGGCCGGGCGAGTTCTCCCGGCGGGCGTTTCTCAACGGGAAAATGGACCTGTCCCAGGCTGAGGCGGTCATGGACCTGATCTCCGCGTCCGCCTCCCGCACGGCGCGCGCCGCCGCCGCCCAGCTGGGCGGCGCGCTGTCCCGGCATGTGCGCGCGTATGCCGAGGAGCTGTACCTCCTGATCGGGCGGCTGGAAATGAGCATCGAGTACCCGGAGCACGAGGACGCCCAAACCGCGCAGGCGGGGCTGGCGCAGGACGTCTCGGACCTGGCCCGGCGCCTGGGCGGGCTGGTCGCCACGCATGCGCAGGGACGCATGCTGCGCGAGGGCCTGTCCGTGGTCATCGCCGGCCGGCCGAACGTCGGCAAATCGTCGCTGCTCAACCGGCTGGCCGGGTTCGAGCGCGCGATCGTGACCGAGATCGCGGGCACCACGCGCGACACGGTCGAGGAGATCGTGGACATCGACGGCCTGCCGGTGCGCCTGGTCGACACCGCCGGGCTGCGCGACACCGACGACCAGATCGAGCGCCTGGGCGTGGACCGGTCGCGGGACGCCATCGGGCACGCGGACCTGGTGCTGTGGGTGTCGGCGCCGGAGGGCCCGGCCGACCGCATCGCGGCGGAGGCCGAAGCCGAGCGCAACGCCATCCTCGAGGCGGCGGACCGGACGCAGGTGATCCTCGTCTTCGGCAAGACCGACCGGACGGACGCCGCCGGAGACTCGGACTACAACCGCGAGCTGATCCGCCGTCTTGGCGACCGGATCCCGCGCATCCTGCCGTTCTCGGCCGTGACCGGCGACGGGCTGGACGGCATCCGCGACGCGATCCAGGCGGTTTACGCGGAGGCCGGCGCGCCGGAAGGCGACGAGGTGCTGCTGCTCAACGCGCGGCACGCCCGCTGCGCCGCGGACGCACTGCGATCCCTCGAGCAGGCGCGCGACGCCCTGCGCGAAGGGGCGGGCGGCCGGCCGGCACTGCCGCCCGACATGGTCTCCACGATCCTGCGCGACGCGGCGGAATCCCTCGCCGCCATTACGGGCGACACGGTGTCCGACCGCATCGTCGACACGGTTTTTTCCCGCTTCTGCGTGGGAAAATGAACGTCGCCGCCCGCTTTTTCCACAGAAAGGAACCGACTGCCGCTTATGACTGATCCACTGGATTCCCCGACGACCCTGACCGGCCTCCTGACCGTCCCGGACGCGCTGGCCCTGCCGTACGCTTACGACGCGGGCTCGTTCGACGTCGTCGTCATCGGCGCAGGACACGCGGGCTGCGAGGCGGCCCTGGCGTCCGCGCGGCTGGGGATGAATACACTGCTGCTGTGCATGAACCTCGACGCCGTGGCCAACATGCCGTGCAACCCCAGCATCGGCGGTACGGCCAAGGGGCAGCTCGTACGCGAGATCGACGCGCTGGGCGGGGAGATGGGCCGCGTCGCGGACCGCACCGCGCTGCAGATGCGCATGCTCAACCGGTCCAAGGGGCCGGCCGTCCTGTCTCCGCGCGCGCAGATCGACCGGCGCCGCTACCAGATCGAGATGAAACACGTGATCGAGCGCCAGGAACGGCTGTGGCTGCGCCAGGGCGAGGCCGTCTCCCTGCTGTCCGAGCCCGTGGAGCACCGCGTCGCCGGCGTCCTCACCCGCACCCGGGCGGTCTACCGCGCCCGCGCCGTGATCCTCGCCACCGGAACATACCTGGAGTCCCGCGTGATTCTCGGCGAAGTGATGTACGACAGCGGCCCCGACGGGCTGTTCCCCTCCCGGGGGCTGTCCGCGAGCCTCGCGGCGCTCGGTCTGCCGGTCGTGCGGTTCAAGACCGGCACCCCGGTCCGCGTGGACGCCGGATCGATCGACTTTTCCGAGATGGAGCTCCAGGAGGGCGACGAGGACCCCACGCCGTTCTCGTTTGACAACGAAGACGCCCCGGGCTGGCCCGCGTTCGGGCAGCAGCCCTGCTGGATGACCTGGACCACGCCCGCGACCCGCGCCGCGGTGCAGGAGAACCTGGGCCGCTCCCCGCTCTACAGCGGCGTCATCCAGGGCACCGGCCCGCGGTACTGTCCGTCACTCGAGGACAAGTTCGTCAAGTTCCCCGACAAGGAGCGGCACCAGGTGTTCATCGAGCCGACCGGCCGGGACACCGAGGAGCTCTACCTGCAGGGGATGTCCTCCAGCATGCCGGAGGAGGTGCAGGGCCGCATGGTCCGCTCGCTGCCCGGCATGGCGCACGCTCGCATCATGCGCAGCGCGTACGCCATCGAATACGACTGCGTTGACCCGACCTGCCTGTGGCCCTCGCTCGAGACCCGTGCGGCCGCCGGGCTTTACTGCGCCGGCCAGGTCAACGGTTCCTCCGGCTACGAGGAGGCCGCCGCCCAGGGCCTGATGGCCGGCATCAACGCCGCGCGGGGGCTCTCCGGGCTGCCGCCGGTCGTCCTGGACCGCTCCCAGGCGTACATCGGGGTCCTCATCGACGAC
>CAZNGQ010000300.1:0-2501 GCA_964572095.1 uncultured Oscillospiraceae bacterium | reverse complement strand
AAGAAAGCGTCCTGGTTCCAGTTGTCGCGGTATCCCAGGGAGAACGGCTCGTCGTAGCAGATGCCCTCCGGGGCGCCGTCCCGGAAGAACTCCACATAGTCGATCTGCTCGGGATGGAGGCTTGCCAGGCGGATCCATCGGCGGCCGGACCAGTAGTCGCGCGCGGCCACCCCCTGCAGCACGTACTGCTCCTCCTCGGGCGGCTCGGGCAGGTCGATGCCCACGGCAGAGGCCATTCTCAGCGCGAAGAACCGGTCTTCGCCGGGCGTGATGCCCCAGTCGACCGGCGGTTCCTGTTTCGTCAGGTTGTTGTAATACCCCCACGAAGCCCCGGCGCGCATGGCGACGGCCATCTGGCCAAGCGCCTGCGAGTCCTCGTTGCAGACGACCGGCTTGCCCGGCGCGTGGGATCGGGCCAATCCGATCAATTTGTGCAGACCCTGACGGGTGCAGCCGTTGCCGTGGACCAGAATGACGTCGCTCGCCCGGCTGATGTCCGGATGGACCGATCCGCCCCTGCGGCTGCAGCCGGTCGGCAGGCCGCCGGATGCCTCGCGCGCGAGGTTGATCAGCGCCACCATGCCCTCCGGGGACAGGATTTGCGGATGATTGCGGCCGTGCGTGTTGTGCAGGTCGTGTTCGTTGGCGACCTCCAGGATCACATTGGTGTAACCCCCGTCGCGCAGGAACCGGGCACCGGTCTGCACGGCGTCGATGACCGCGATGTCGTCCTGCAGCCGGCAGGCCTGCATGAAATAGAACAGGCTGACGATCACGACCATGCCGAGGGCGTCGGCGGCGCGGATCAGGCGGTCCATGCGGGCGGCATACGCCGCGTCCAGGACGAGGCCGTCGCTGCCGAACGGGTTGTTGTCGATCGTGGCGGAGTCCATCGTGAAACAGGGCCCGCCCCCCTGGAATCCGACCGTGAAGGCGAGCAGCCCATGGCGTCGCCATTCCGGCAGCGCGGCGATCAGGCGGTCGGTGTTCTCCTCGGGGTCGAACCGGTCAAACCCGAAGCGGGCATACCGTTCCCTCCCGTTCGCGTCGTCGAACACCCCCTGGATGAACCTCGCGTTCATCAGCAGTCCGCGGGCATCCGGCCGGAGTCCCGCATACGTTTCCGCGCCGTTGATGTGAAAGCGGTCCCCGTGTATGGACAATACCGTATTTCCCATATGTGCCTCCTGTTTCCGCCGGAATGATATGAATTCATTATCGCACAGATCGATTCCGAACCAAGAAGGACCGATTCCAGGAAAACCGGAAACACCACTAAATAAATCGTGTACAACCTGTTCGTTTTGTGATATGTTTTCTTGGAAAACGGCACAACTCTGCACTTTCTCGTATCGAAAAGCCTCCTCCAGAGGGAAAGTGGAACATATGAAACGTAAAACGATCAGCGCAATCCTGGCCGATCTTGAGGGCAACTACAACAGCCTGTTCTGGAACGAAGTCAACCAGGCATCGCAGGCCGTCGATGTCAACCTGGTCGTCTTCGAGGGGCGTTCGATTGACAATCCAGGCACCGACCTGCAGCACAACATCATCTACGACCTTGCGCAGAAGTTTCCTTGTGACGGGTACTTCCTGCTGAGCAGCCAGATCGTGAATTACGTCGACGTCCCCCGGATCCAGGAGTTCTGCCGCCCGATGGCGGAGAAGGGCGTGCCCGTCCTGTCCATCGGGACACCGATCCCCGGGACGACCTGCTTCCTGGTCGACAACCGGTCGGGCATGGTCGAGCTCATGGATCACCTGATCCTCCATCACGGTTACCGCCGCATCGCGTTCATCAAGGGTCCGGACATGCATCAGGAGGCGATCGAACGTCATTCGGTCTATCGGGAGTCGCTGCTTCGCCACGGGATCCCCTACGACGCGAGGCTGGTGGTTTCGGGTGATTTCTCCCCGGGATGCGGATACAGCGCGCTGGAGGAGATGGAAGACGCCGGGATCCTGCCGGTCGACTGTATCGTCTGCGCCAACGACGAGACCGCCATGGGGGTGTATCGTCGCTTTCGCGAGAGGACGCTCGCAGGCGTTCCGCTCGCGAAGTTCGCCGTTACCGGTTTTGACAACACCAGCAGCGCCCAGGTCAGCCGTCCAGGCCTGACGTCGGTCTCGCAGCCGTTCAACCGGCTTGCGCTGGAGGCGTTCCAGCGGCTGGCCGCCCCGGATGCCGAACCAAGGGAAGAGGTCATCCGCTATCCGTCCGAACTCGTGGTGCGCGAATCCTGCGGCTGCAACACGACCGAGGGATCCGTTTTCTCGGACGACCTGTTCATTCAGTCGTCCCGCAACTACCGCGTCCACCAGAACATGCAGACCTTCTCGCTGGAAGAGCTGTATCGCCATATTTCGGAGGTCCTGGAGGACTGCGGGATCGGGGACTGCTTCATTGTCAAATACGGAGAACCCGTCGTCTATCCCGCCCGGAAACTTATTCCGGAAAACGCCGAGCTGATCTATGCCAGCATCGGCGGCCGGCAGATGGC
>CAZNGQ010000299.1:0-2512 GCA_964572095.1 uncultured Oscillospiraceae bacterium | reverse complement strand
GGCTCGATCTCGGTCGGGTGGTTGTGCGTCTCGTTCTTGAACATGACCAGGTAGTCCTCGTCCGTCCCGTCCACCCGGATAGTGGCATGGACGCTGCAGGCGTTGATCTCATCGGAGATGTCCAACCGGGGAAGCCGTCCTTCGGCTCTCAATTCCTTCATCGCGATGGTCGCCAGGTCCATCAGGCAGACCGGACGCCTCCCTGCCTTGTCTCCGTAGAGCTTCTCACGCGCAGCCAGATAGCGGCCGAACACGTCGTTCAGGTGGGCGGCAAACGCGGCGTCGCCCTCGAAGCGCACCTCCTCCAGCCGGGTGAGGAAAGTCGTGTGCCGGCAATGGTCCGACCAGTAGGTGTCCAGCACCCTGATTTCCGTCAGGGATGGATCGCGGCCCTCCTCGCGGAAGTACGGCTGGCAGAAACGGAGGTCGTCCAGCGTCATGGCCAGTCCGAGATCCGTACGCAGCCGTTCCAGCGCGTCATCCGTCATGCCCCGGAAGCCCTCCATCACCGGGATGTCGGGAGGATAGTCCATGGACTGCTCCAGGGTGTCCGGTTTTTCCAGCACCGCCTCCCTGGACTCGACCGGGTTGATCAGGTAGGCACGGATACGATCCTTCTCATCCCCGGATATCCGGCCGGTCAGGCAATAGACCCTCGCGGTCAGGCAGGACGGACGCGGTCCGCCGGTCAGGAACTGCACGCACTGCGCAGCGGAATCCGCCCGCTGGTCGTACTGTCCCGGAAGCGCCTCGACGGCAAAAACGAAAGAATCATCCGGAAAACTTGCCGTCTCGTCAAGCACATCGTCGACCGGGGGCTCGGAAAACACAATGGTGCGTGCCGCCGCGTATTCCTCGTCCGTGATGCCCGACAGGTCGTACCGGTTGTAGATCCGGACGCCTTCGATCCCTGTTATGCCAAGGCTGTCGCGCAGGTCGTGCAGGACGGACTGCGCCTCCACGTCGAAACCCGGCCGCTTGACAGCATAGATTCTACGGACACGCCGCAACTGTTCCATGGTTCGTCCTCCTCAATCAGGCCAGCAGTTCGTCCAGAAAAGAGGCGGATCTCGCCAGAAAGGCCGCGAGTCCGTCCGCGTCGAGCGTGCCGTGCCCGAGGCGGGCCATGTCGTACAAATGGCGCGCGACGTTCTCCGCACGCTCCTGTCCGTCCTCCCGGCCGCTCAGGCCAAGCAGGCGGACGACCGCCGGACTGTCCGTGTTGACCACCAGCGTCCGCTCTTCGGGGAACAGGTCGTCCATGCCGTCGCCGGCCGCCTGCATGCGGCGGAACTGCTTGCGCATTTCCTCCATGCGGCGGGACTCCTCGGACTCCTGGACCATCGCGGGCAGCGCGCCCTCCCCCATCGCCAACATTTTCACAATCAGCTTGTCATCGCCGGCCGCCTTGCGGAACAGTGCCTCCAGCGACGCAAACCGTTCCTTTTCCTCGGGCTTCTCCTCGCCGTCCAGACTGGCATCCACGCGCAGGAAATGAATATTCTGGTTTTTATACTCGATGAAAGACATGAAATGGTTGTCCAGTTCATGGTCGAGGACCGCGACTTCCAAGCCCTTTTCCTTCGCACGGTTGATGTAAACCACCTGCTGGCGCGGATCCGGGGTGTAGAGCGTCTTGTCGTTCAGGTCGGAGAGCGTGCGGAATCCGCCGCCCACCGAGGGGAACAACAGGGAGTCCTTGATGCGGTCGTAGAACTTCTCGTCACGCAGGCAGCCGTACTTGACGAAAACGCCGATGTCTTTCCAGTAACCCGAATAGGTCTCTCGATCCGATTCGAACAGGGAGTTCAGCTTGTCCGCGACCTTACGGATGATGTGCTGCGACAGTTTCTGTACATAGGCGTCGTTCTGGAGGAAGCTCCTCGAGACGTTGAGCGGCAGGTCGGGGCAATCGACGCAGCCGCGCAGCAGGAACAGGAATTCCGGCAGGATTTCCTTGACATTGTCGGCGACAAAAACCTGGTTGTAGAAAACCTTGATGCGGCCTTCCAGGTTTTCGTAGACATTGTCGGTCCTCGGAAAGAACAGGATGCCCTTGAGGTTGAACGGATAGTCCATGTTGAGGTGGATCCAGAACAGCGGCTCGCGGAAATCGGAGAAGGTCGAGCGGTAGAACGCCTTGTACTCCTCGTCCGTACAGTCCTTGGGGGCCTTGAGCCACAACGGATGCGTCTCGTTGATCGGCTTGGGCGCCTTCGGAGTCTTGTCCCCGGTATCGCCCATCGCGTCCGGGGCGGATGCGGCTTCAACATCCTCCACACTTGATTCCGGTTCTTCCCCTACCTCTTCGACATAAATGGGGTAAGGCATGAAAGCGCAGTATTTTCGCAGGATCGACGCCACATCCGTCTTCTCCAGGAGCTCGCGGCCGTCCGTCGAGAGGGTCAGTGTGACGAGCGACCCGCGGGTCGCCCGGCCGGACTCGCCCATTTCGTAGCCGATGCCGTCCGCGCTCTGCCAGAAGACCGCGGCGGAGCCGTCCTGCCAGGAC
>CAZNGQ010000298.1:0-2585 GCA_964572095.1 uncultured Oscillospiraceae bacterium | reverse complement strand
GGGCGAAGACGGCTTGTTGGGCATTTCCGATCAGCAGCAGCTGTTGTGCTTTGCGCTTGCTTTGTGGAACGAGAGCGATCCGATCCTGAAAGAGCGGCTGTTTGGATTGACCAATCCCGAGGGCAACCACGGCGAGGACGTGAAGGAGTATTACTTTTACCTGGACAATACCCCCACCCACTCGTTCATGCGTGGATTGTACAAGTATCCCTACAGCTATCCTTACGCCGACCTGGTCAACAACAGCCGGAAGATCGATCCACTGGAATACGAGTTGATGGACACCGGCGCCCTGGCCAACAACAGCTACTTCGATGTTTTGGCGGAATATGCCAAGAACACGCCGGAGGACATCCTGATTCGAATCACGGCTACGAACCGGGGCACACAAACACGCACGCTGCATGTCCTACCGACGATCTGGTTTCGGAACACCTGGTCCTGGGGCGATCCGGAAGGGCGCAAGCCGGCGCTGAGTCGGGGCGACACGGGGGCGGAGCACGTTTCCATCCATGCCTCGGAAGTGATGGAGTACGACACGCTATCCAACCGGGAATACGCGCGGCTGACAAGGCGAGCGCTGTATTGCGCCGACAAGCCGGAATTGCTCTTCGCGGAGAACGAGACGAACCTGGAACGATTCGGCTGGGGCAGCAACCCGACGCCCTGGCCCAAAGACGGCATCAACGACTACATCGTGTCCCGGGGCGGCGCCCGCACAGTCAATCCAGACGGCACGGGGACCAAAGCCGCGGCGCACTACCTGCTCAAGCTCCCGCCTGGAGGCTCAGCGACACTGCGGCTGCGGCTTACGGACCAGGTTCACGTCAGTCCCTTTGCGGCTCAGTTCGATCAGATCTTCACTCAACGAGAGCAGGAAATGGAGGAGTTCTATGCGGCGCTCAGCCCCTATAGCGGGGCCAAGGACGACCTCGGGAAGGACTACTACCGGGTGCAGCGACAGGCTTTTGCCGGCATGCTTTGGAGCAAGCAGTTCTTCCACCTCGTTCCTTACCGCTGGCTTCAAGGAGACGTTGTGCCCCCTTCCCCCGAGCATCAGAAGGACGCAACCATGGAGCGGTGGCAGCACATGTACTGCAAGGATGTGCTCTCGATGCCGGACAAGTGGGAGTATCCATGGTTTGCGTCTTGGGATCTGGCCTTTCACACGGTCACCCTTGCGATCATCGATCCCTCATTCGCGAAGCACCAAATCGACCTCCTGGTGATGGAGTATTATCAGCACCCCAACGGAGCGTTGCCGGCATACGAGTGGGACTTTGCCAACATTAATCCGCCGGTGCATGCCTGGGCGGCCCTGCAAGTGTTTAGAACCGAGGAGGAGATCTACGGTCACAGCGATTGGAAGTTCCTGGAGCGGGTGTTCGAGAAGTTGAACATGAATTTCACCTGGTGGGTTAACCGTGTGGACGAGGAGGGCAACAACATTTTTGGAGGGGGTTTTCTCGGGCTGGACAACATTCGGATTCTGGACCGGGATCCGGCCGGCAATCCGATCGAACAGGCGGACGGGACCGCTTGGATGGCGATGTTCGCACTCACGATGCTGGAAATCGCCATTACCCTGGGGGAACAACCGGCCGCGTCCGAGACGGACGCCGCGGTGAAATACAGGGATGCCGCGAGGAAATACCTGCAGCATTTCATGTTTATTTGCGATGCCATGAACTCAGTGGGGCAGACCGGCCTGTGGGACAAGACGGGAGGCTTTTTCATGGATTGCGCCAGGAACTACGGACGGCTGCGGGTTTACTCGATCGTTGGGCTGGTGCCGCTCTTTGCGGTGGCCCGGATTCGCCAAACCGTCACCGACCCATATTCCTATTTCGGCCTGTGTGGTTTCTTGCGCTGGTTCGCTCGTCACCGGCATGACCTTTTTCGGGAAGATGCGGTGATGAACCTCGAGGAATTGATCGCCCAAGTGTCCCGACCGAGGCCAAGCGAGCTGGACGGGATCGTTGGAATAGTGAACAAAGAGAAACTGACAAGAATCCTGGAGCGCGCGTTGGATCCGGGCCAATTCCTGAGTCCGCATGGCATTCGCGGCCTCTCGAAAGTTCATCTGGATCAGCAGGCGGTGAGTCTCCCGAACTCGAATCCGCTTCATGTTGCCTACGAGTGCGCCGAGTCGATTACGATGAAACGAATGGGTGGGAACTCGAACTGGTGCGGGCCGGTGTGGATGCCGGTCAATTACCTATTCGTCGAATCGTTACGCACCTACCACCGGCAACTGGGGGCGGGTTTTCAAATCGCGTATCCAACTGGGGCGAATGCGCGGAAGAATCTGGCGGAAGTAGCGGACGATCTGAGCCGGCGACTGATTGGGATCTTCGCGCGGGATCCGGCCACTGGGAAGCGGCCGGTGTTCGGGGGGAACGAGGTGTTTCAGAACGATCCGCATTGGAAGGACAACATCTTGTTCTACGAGTATTTCCACGGCGGCGATCGCGATGACCGATACGCCGGCGCGGGCTTGGGCGCCAGCCATCAAACCGGATGGACTGGCTTGGTGGCCAACCTGATCCAGGAATTGGGCGTCCGGGAACGGGCAGCGGCGATGG
>CAZNGQ010000297.1:0-2590 GCA_964572095.1 uncultured Oscillospiraceae bacterium | reverse complement strand
CACCGCGTCCGGACGGGGCACCCCGGTCGGACGACCGCAGGCCATCCAATCGCGACGGCGCTCCGCGCAGCTTTGCGCCGCGCACAGGTGGGGCGCCCCGGTCGGATGACCGCAGGCCATCGAGTCGTGACGGAGCACCCCAGAGCTTTGCACCTCGTTCGGACGGAGCACCGCGCAGCTTTGCACCACGTACAGGCGGCGCGCCCCGGTCAGAAGACCGCAGACCATCGAATCGCGATGGGGCACCGCGCGACGGCGCACCCCGGAGCTTTGCGCCGCGCGACGGGGCACCCCGGAGCTTCGCGCCCCGCGATGGCGTATCCCGGAGCTTCGCACCGCGCGACGGGGCACCCCGGAGCTTCGCGCCCCGCACCGGACCGTCGCGCACGGACGGGGCACCGCGCAGCGGAGGGTTCAACCGGGTCCGTGACGACCGAGGCGGATTTGACAGGAAACCGGCCTATGCGAACAAGCCGTTCGCGCCTGTGTCGTCTCCATCGCCCTCTGCCCCCGCTGCGGAACCTGCGGCGGCCGCAGAAACAAGGATCATGCCGGAAGGCTGGCTCGAGGGCCGCAATCCGATCCTGGAGGCCATGCGTGCCGGCCGCACCATCAACAAGATATGGGTCCTCAAACCCAAGACGAAGCACCCCGATCCCACGCTTGGCCGCCTGGTGGCCCAGGCCAAAGAGACCGGCGCCGTGATCCTTGAAGTCGAGCGCGACGCGCTGGACCGCATGGCGTTTTCCAAAGGGCACCAGGGTGTCATCGCGCAAGCCGCCGCCCATGCGTACGCGGAGTGGGAGGACATTGTCGCTTCCGCGCGTGAAAAGGGTGAAGACCCCCTCGTTCTGGTTCTGGATGAACTCAAGGATCCCTATAACCTGGGGTCGATCCTGCGGATCGCGGATGCCGCCGGCGTCCACGGCGTCATTATCCCCGCACGTAATTCCGTTGGCCTGGATGCCTTGACCGCCAAGGCATCCGCCGGAGCGATCGAGCATGTGCCCGTCGCGCGGGTGGTCAACATCGTCACGACACTGGAAGCGTTGAAAAAGGACGGATTCTGGATCGCCGGAACGGATGCTTCAGGCGACACCCCTTACGACCAGGCCGATTTCCACGGGCCTACGGCCATCGTTATCGGCAGCGAGGGAGAGGGGCTCGGGAGACTGGTCCGCGAACATTGCGATTTTCTGCTGGGAATTCCCATGCTGGGAAAAGTCAATTCGCTCAACGTTGCCGTCGCGGCCGGAATCGTCGTTTTCGAAGCATTGCGCCGCCGGAAAGGCGGAAAGTGAAGGAGACGGCATGAGTGACCGGACGGCGGAGGACGACGCGGTTCTAATCCGGCGCGCCCAGTCCGGTGACAATGAAGCGTTTGACATCCTGATTTCCAGGTACAAGCCGCTGGCAAGGAACCGCGCCTCCTCGATGTACATTGCGGGTTCGGATCACGAGGATGTCGTTCAGGAAGGCATGATCGGTCTGTTCAAGGCCATTCGGGACTACCGGCCGGATCGCGGCGCTTCCTTCCGCACGTTTGCGGCGCAGTGCGTCGCCGCGCAGATCACCGACGCGGTACGCGCTTCCCTTCGGGAGAAGCATCGGCCGCTGAACGACTCCCTGTCGTTGCACAGCCTGCCGGAACGGGACGGGGAGGATGCGGTCAGCCTGCTTGACCAGTACGCGGATCCGGCTGCCGTCGATCCGGAGCGCAGCCTGATCTCCCGCGAGTCCGCACAGGACATCGAGGCGTTCATCGAGAAGGAACTGTCCGCACTGGAGCGTTCCGCGATCCGGCTGCTCTTGGCGCGCCGGAGTTATCGCGAGGCGGCCGCCTTCCTTGGACGCGACGCCAAATCCGTGGACAATGCCATTCGGCGGGCGCGGTCAAAATTCGCCCGCCGCTTCCGTGAACGGGGCGGCGAGGATGGTGGGCTTCCATTGGAATAAACGCAGTGTGGAGTTTATAATGAAAGAATTCTTTCCGATGGGACTCCCCGGAGTCGTTCAATGGTATGGGTAAACCTATGAGGGCACTCGTTCGGACTGCCGGTATGGTGCTGGCCGCAATCGCCGTTTTCATCCTGATTGGCGGGGCGGTCTATTTCGGGTTGGATGCGATTGGGCGCATACCCGCCACAACCCGGACCCCTGCCGGCACCCTCACGGAATCCGCCGCGGCAACTTCGGCTTCCGCGACGAAAGCGGCCAATCCCGGCCAGAGCGGCAATGAGCTGATGCAGCAGCTCATCGATATGATTCTGAACGACGGCCGGTTCGACGAACTGTATGACCGGATTCCCGACGTACATCGACCGGGTGTCGACAAAGACACATTCTATCAATACGTTTCCCTGCTCCGGAAAGGAATCCGCGGCAAGATCACCTCGTTCATCCCGATGCAGGCGAAGGAAATTGCCGAAGTCCGCTCGGAGATCCTGGAGAACTCTCCCGGTTACAACTACCTGACCGATATCCTGTCGGGGTACTGGATCAACTACCAGACCGTCTCGGGCGGCCAGGAGCGGTTTGCCGCCTATCTCCACCAGCACCACGTCCACGCCTTTGGCGACCTTGCGCATGG
>CAZNGQ010000296.1:0-2605 GCA_964572095.1 uncultured Oscillospiraceae bacterium | reverse complement strand
GTCCCGCGCATACAACCTGACCATCACTCCGACAGGGCGTACGCTGTCCGGGGGTCTGGACCCCGGCGCGCTGTATGGACCGAAACGGTTTTTTGGCGCGGCGCGCAACATCGAGAACGGCGGAAGCCTGACGATCATCGCGACCTCGCTGATCGAGACCGGATCCCGCATGGATGAGATGATCTATGAGGAATTCAAGGGGACTGGCAATATGGAGGTCTTCCTTGACCGGAAACTCTCGGAAAAACGTATTTTCCCTGCCATTGACATCAACAAGTCCGGAACACGCAGGGAAGAACTGCTGCTCGATACGCGCGAGCTCGACGCGGTGTGGACGATCCGAAAAGCGTTCGGCCAGCTGGACACTTCCGCGGTCACGGAGATGATCATCAACCTGCTCTTGAAAACCAAGGACAACGCGCAGTTCATCTCGTCGGTCAACATCTCGCTCAACGACAAGAACCTGTTCGACGCCATGCGCGGGCAGACGCTTAGCTCCCAGTCCTCCGGGCGGAACAGTTCGTACTCGGCCAACGCATACGGCGGGAACGGGTACAACAGCGGCAGCCGAAAAGAAGCCGAAGACGCCTGATCGTCCGTGGTAGACACGATTGACAAGCGGATTGTTTTTGTTGTAACATGCTACACGCGACTCCAAATGACGGCTGCGCATACGTACCGCGGCGAATCGCGAGGGTACGCGCGACAGATACCGAAAAGGTGGTAGGAAAATGAAAGAAGGAATCCATCCCAAATACGCAAAGGCGACGGTTCGTTGCGCTTGCGGCGAGACGTTCGAGACCGGCTCGGTCAAACAGAGCCTGGTCGTGGACATCTGCTCCAAGTGCCACCCGTTCTATACCGGAAAGCAAAAGCTGGTTGACACCGGCGGCCGCGTTGACAAGTTCAAGAAGAGAATGGAACAGAAGTGATCAACCCCTGCTCTGCGGGAGGCTTCGCAAGGAGCCTCCTTTTTGCATACGCGGGTGTTGCGGGCCGGACTTGTATGAATGTATTTAGACCGGCTAAATCGAAAGGACATGAATTGCGATGAGCAGGACCGAAGAGGGAACGACCGCCCGTCGCACGCTGATCGGCGGACAGGCCGTGTTGGAAGGCCTCATGATGATGGGTCCGGAAAAGACCGCGCTGGCCGTGCGCCAGCCCGACGGAACCATACTGCTGGAATACATGCCATCGGGCCAGGCGGGGTCAAAAGCGGGCAATGTGCCGATCGTAAGGGGAAGCGTCCGCTTGTTCCGCCAGATGGTGGTCGGCGTCAAGGCGCTTCTGCGCTCGGCCGACCTGCTGGAAGAAGCCGATGACAAAGCCGAGGCAGCTGAAAAGGAAGCGGTCGCGGACGCATCCGTTATCGGGGATTCCGTCGAGGAGGCGACTGCTCCCGACGAACCCGCGCTCCCCGTTCCGGTCGAATCCGGCGAAACGGCTGTGCCGACCGAAGGGAAAAAGGCCGGCGGCTCGTCCAATCTGACCATATACCTGTCCGCCATCGTCGGAATCCTACTTGGCATCGGCCTCTTCATGCTTCTGCCCAACCTCATCACAAGCCTGATCCGGAGGTTCACGCCGCTCGGCTCGCTGGAAGGGTTCGGAGCGACCCTGATCATGAACCTGATCGAAGGCGTCATCCGTATCGGGTTGTTTATCGGATATGTCGCATTGACCTCGATTCAAAAAGATATCCGAAGGGTTTGGATGTACCATGGCGCGGAGCACAAGACGATCGCCTGCTATGAGCACGGCCAGCCGCTGACCGTGGAGAACATCCGGCCGTTCAGCACCCGTCATCCGAGATGCGGCACGGCCTTCCTGTTTGTCGTCATGATCGTAAGCATTCTCCTGTTTGCATTCGCCGGCTGGCACTCCGCGATCGTCAATCTGCTCGTCCGTTTCGCGCTGGTTCCGGTTGTGGCCGGAATCGCATATGAAATCATCCGTTGGTCCGGCCGTCACGACAACACTTTGTCCCGTTTCATCGCCATGCCGGGCATGGCCATGCAGCGCCTGACGACACGCGAGCCGGACGATGACATGCTCGAGGTGGCCATCCAGGCGATGGAAGCAGTCATTCCGGCATCTCCGGCATCGGACGAGTGGTAACGGACTCCCGGCTGCCTCCATATCCGGCGTGTCCCGGTGATGATCCGCTGGCCGCCTGTGCGGCCATCCTCCGGGCGGCCGGCGACCCGGAGCCCCGTATGTCGGTCAGCCGGTTGGCGGCGCATATTGCGGGCGTTTCGGATAACGACTGGTTGATTGGCAGATACCCCCCGTTGTCTGCGGCGCAGGCGGCCCGGCTCGAGGCCATGTGCCTGGAGCGCGCAAAAGGGGTTCCCCTTCAATACCTGCTCCGGGAAGGCTGGTTTCTGGATATGGCTTTCCATGTCGGGCCAGGCGTACTTGTCCCTCGTCCGGATACGGAAATCCTGGTTATCGAAGCGTTGTCCAGATTGAAAAGCATGGATCATGGAGCCCGTTCCGTCCGGTTTGCCGATGTCTGCACCGGGTCCGGATGCGTCGGGCTATCGATCGCGACGGCCCTGGACCGGACCGGCACGACATATCATGGCTTGTTGACGGACTG
>CAZNGQ010000295.1:0-2609 GCA_964572095.1 uncultured Oscillospiraceae bacterium | reverse complement strand
CGAATCGGCATATCCCTCAGCCGTTCGAACCGGTCGGCATAATCACCGTCAAAAAAACGCATCATGTCCATCTACCGCCTTTCATCGCAGCGCCCCGGCCAACTCCGGCCGGGCCATGTCTTACAAACACATCCTAATCCGCGAATATGGCGTCACTATGAATGAATCGGCGCAAAAGTGCGACTTGTGTACCCTGCGGCACCAATCAGTCCTGGAGATGCCTCACGGCGCGTTGCTGGAGCGGCAGTCCGACCCCGAGCAGGAGTGCCGCCAGCAACAGCGGTATGCCGACCGGCAGGACTTCCACGTCGCGGATGCGGGCCAGGGCCCAGCCGTGCGGACTGTACTGGCCGATATCGGTCAGCAGCTTTTCCGGCAGCTGGAAAAAAGTCCCGCCGGCGACCCCCAGGACGAGCAACGCCAGCAACGAGAAATACATGCGGTGGTCCGCGCCCAGGAGCACGGCCAGCTGGCCCAGTCCCAGCATCAGCAGCAGGAACACCGTGAGCGTCACGAGATCCTCCGCCCGGATCGGGCTGCCCATGAGCAGGCGCATCGATACGGTGTAGGATAGGATCTGCGCGACCCCCAGCAGGAAAAGCGCGGTGAGTGTCGCGGTGTAGTCCAGCGCCAGGCCGCGCGATGTGGAAGCCAGCCGGCGGCGCAGCCCGCCGGAAGCGAGTGCGATCGTTCCCGCCACCGCGTAGACCGACAGGAAAAAGACCTCCATGGAATAATCCGAAACGACCAGTGTAAGGGTCGGGGTGGTGTCCATCCGGCTGTGGTAGACCACATCGAACCGCGCGATCGTGCCGGCGTATTCGCGCTGGGCCGCGTCGAACCGCTCGCGCAGTCCATCCGGAACGTCGAGCCCCTGGCGCGAATACAGTTCCGCCAGCCGCTCCGACAGCGCTTCCCGGGTGAATTCCGGCAGGACCGCCGCCGCGACCGTCTCCTGGACGATCGATGTCACCAGCGTGCCTTCAGCCTGCAGGTAGTCGACGCGCGGGCGGCGCAAGTCGGCGAGCCCCGCCTCGTACCCTTCCCGGATGACGATCACACCGTCCAGGATCCCGCGGCCGAGACTGCGTTCGGCTTCGGACATCGTGCCGGGCTCCAGCGACCAGCCCGCATCCGCCAGGCGGGCGGTCAGGCGCTCGCTCGCCGGCGTCCGGTCCTCGTCAACCAGGGCCAGCCGGATCGCAGGGTCGTGGTTGACCCGATTGGCCGATCCGGCGATCATGCCGAGCAGGGCGGGCAGCAGCAGCAGGGCGACAAGCAGCCCGCGGCGGGAGAACAGGTCGGCCGCCTTGAGGCGGAGGATCGTCACAAACCCCATCGCGCCCGCCTCCAGGAAGGCCAAGCCAGCAACGCGGCGGGCAGGCACAGACCGACAAGCGCGAGCAGTCCCCCCGCCGAAGCCGGCAGACCCGCGAACGTGTCGTACAGCGCGGCAAACGCCCATCGCGCGGGCGACGCCGCGCTGAGACGCTGCATCCATTCCGGCAGCAGGCGGAGCGGATACACGCAGCCGCCAAGCAGCAGCATGCCGAGCAGGACCGCCCAGGCCGCCAGCAGCGACGTGTCGTCACGGCTGGAGACCGGCCCCCAGGCCTGGACCAGCAGCGAGCCCGCCAGGTACATCAGGACGACGGCGGCGACCGGCGGCAACGGCGAAGCCACGGGCAGCGAGCGGAACAGGACGGCAAACAGCGGCGCCAGGCCGGCCGCGAGCCACACCAGGCCTACCAGCGTGCGCGCCGCGGCGGGTTTCCACCAGGGGACACGGTTCAGCAGCAGGCGGTCGTAGACCCCCGAGGAGCGCTCGCGCCGGACCAGCGGCAGGAGCAGCAGCGTGGTCTGGAGGGTGTACAGACAGGTCAGCGCGGAGAGGATGAACACGCCGGTATCGAGTTTGGCCGTCTCCTGGATGCGGACGATCGATTTGCGCGCGACCAGCTTCATGATGATGGAAATCGCCGCCGCATCGCTCTCATCCAGCTGCCGCTCCGTGTCCGTGATCACCTTGCCGACTTCGTCCTCGAACGCGAACAGCGCGGCCTTGGAAGCCGACACGCTGTCGGCGGCATTGTCCAGGAAACGGACGAAAACCGCGGCCTCGGTGGGCATGCGGTCGTTGAACCAGACCTCCACACCGGCGGTTTCTCCGGGGTCGCGGGCGCGGGCGTAGAATCCGGCCGGGATATACAGGATCAGCAGGGTCTCGCCCGCGTCGAGGCGGGCGCGGGCATCGGCCATGGACTCCACATACACCCGGTCCAGTGTGGAGATCTCCCCGAGCTGGCCGACGATGGCTCCGGATATCATGCTGCGGTCCTCGTCGACCACCGACAGCCGGATCGGGTTGTACACCTGGATTCCAGGACCGTCATCCGACAGCGCGCCGGTGGCCAGCACTCCCGTCAGCAGCAGCATCGCGGCGAGGAACGCCCAGGTGCGGGCGTGGCAGGTCTCGCGGAAATACAACCCCAGCAGCCTATGGAACACGGCCGGCCATCCCCTCGGTCACGACTCCGTCCCGCAGCGTGATGATCCGGTCGCAGACCGCTTCCATTTCGTTGGCGTAGTGGTTGACCATGACGACGATC
>CAZNGQ010000294.1:0-2612 GCA_964572095.1 uncultured Oscillospiraceae bacterium | reverse complement strand
CAGGTCCTTGATGCCGGTAACGACGCCGTCGACATACGCCTTGGGCGTGACGCCTAGCGCCTCGGCCTTGCGCTGGATCTTCTGGCCGTGTTCGTCGGTCCCGGTAAGGAACATCACGTCGTATCCCTTGAGGCGCTTGTAGCGGGCCATGGCGTCCGCCATGACCGAGCAGTAGGAATGTCCGATGTGGAGCTTGTCGCTGGGATAATAGATCGGCGTGGTGATGTAGAATGTGCTGGCCATGCGCCTTACCTCCGGGAATGACAACGTTCCTGCCAGTATAGTTTACCGTCCCGTGATTTTCAAATGGCGTCCCCGCCGGATTCCTTGAGGGCCAGTGCCATTGCATAGATGTCCTTGCGGGTCCGGCCGGTTTCCTGCGCCACGGTGCGCGAGATCTCCTTCACCGGCAGTCCCTCGCCCAGCAGGGCGGCGACCCGCGACCGGACGGCGTCGGACCGGTCCTGTCCGGACTCGGGCGTTTCGGCCGGACGCATCCGCTCCTCAAAGGCATCCCTGCCCTCCAGGACGAGGACGTATTCGCCGCGCGGGACGCTTTCCGCATAGCGGGACACCAATCCGTCCACGGTCGTCCGGATGAACTCCTCGTGCATCTTCGTCAGCTCACGGCCGGCGGAGACCAGCCGATCGCCCATCCCCGCTCCCGAGAGGTCGGCCAGGGTGCGGCACAGGCGATGCGGCGCCTCGTACAGGATCACGGTCCTGCGCTCCTCGAGGACCCGGGCAAGCGATTCGCGCCGTTCCTTGCGGCCGATCGGCAGAAACCCTTCGAACGTGAAACGGGTGGTGTCGAGTCCCGATCCGATCAGTCCGGCCACCGCCGCGCAGGCGCCGGGCACGACTGCGACGGGTACGCCGGCCCCGGCGCACAGCCGGACCAGATCCGCGCCGGGATCGGAAATGCCGGGGGTGCCCGCATCGGAGACCAGCGCGACGGAGCGGCCGGACACCAGGATCTCCAGGAGTTTCACGCCCTTTTCCCGGAGATTGTGCTTATGGTAGCTTTCCATCGGCTTATGCAGGTCGAACCGGGCCAGCAGCCCGCGTGAGCTGCGGGTGTCTTCCGCCGCCACAAGGTCAACCGAACGGAGCGTCTCGATCGCGCGCGGCGTCATGTCGCCCAGGTTTCCGATCGGTACTCCGACAAGGTATAGAGTTCCTGTCGCCATGGTCATCCTCCGGATCGTCCGTCTTCCGCGTCCCGTCCCGCTCTGCGGACCAGTCCGTCCATCATGCGCAGGGGGTCCAGACGGTCGGTTCCATACATCGCCCCGACTTCGGCCGTGAACCGGCCGTCCGCCGTGCGGACCGTCAGCGGCGGCAAGAGGGAGAATCCGCCGGGACGCGCGTCCCGGACCGCCGTCACCAGGAGGATCGAGGCCGGACAGCCCACTGCCGGAAGGATCTCCCGCATTGACCGAGGCTCCAGCGAATACCGGCGGAGTGATTCAAGCACATCGGGCAGGCGTCCGGGCAACTGCGTCATCACCAGTGTACCATGGGTGCGGAGCAGCCGGTGGGCCGCCTGGGCCAGCTCGTCCAGCGTCAGGCTGCCGGCCACGGTGGCGGCCGCTCGTGCCGGGTCCGCCGGAACGGCGCCCCGTCCGGGCTCCCGGTAGGGCGGATTGCAGACCGCCAGGTCGAACATCCCGGCACCGGGAATGGAGGCGTCCCGCAGGTCGCAGGTCTCGATGGCCGCGCGGTCATGCAGGCCGTTGAGCGCGAGGTTGCGCACGGCGGCCCGCGCAGCGGCGGGATCGAGTTCATATCCCGTCAGCCGGGCGTCAGGCAGCAGCGCGCTCAGCAGGACGGTCAGGAATCCGCAGCCGCAGCCAAGGTCCGCGATGCTCGGCCGTCCCCGCATCCGCCCGGCGAGATCGGCCGCATGATGCGCCAGCAGGACGGAATCCTCGCCAAAGCGGAATCCCCTTCGCTTCTGGATGAGCCGGAGACCGGACCGTTGCAGGTCCTCGACCGTCTCGTCCTCGAACAAGGGGATGCCCGTTTCACCCGCAGCGGTGCCCGCGGAATAGGAAAGAGGGAAAACCGTCCGGTTTTCCCTCTTTCCGCTTCCCTCTGGAAAGGAATTCATTTCGGGGCGATCGAGCCGGTCGGGCAAACCGCCACGCAGGCTCCGCAATCGATGCAGGTATCCGCGTCGATCACGAAGATCGGATCGCCGGCGGAAATCGCGCTGGTCGGGCACTCGCCTTCGCAAGCGCCGCAGGCGATGCAGGTGTCTGAAATAACATGCGCCATGATTATTACCTCCTGTTTCGGATAGATCCGATTCTAGCACCGTCAGCCGTTTTCTTCAAGGAATCCCGGATCCGCGGTCGGTTCTTCCACCGCTTCCTCCACGGCATCGGCTTCCGAAACGTCCGCGCCAGCCGGAGAATCCCCTGCCGCAGCCGGGCCCTCCATGCGGGAAGGAACGTCGGAGCGCCCCTTGCCCTGCTGCTTTTTACCCTTCGGCGGCCGCGTGCTGCCGAGCACCTCGACACCCGCCGCGTCGAGCACGGTCAGGTCCGCATCGTTGCCCAGGTCGAGCCGGACCATGACGGTTTCCTTGAGCAGGTTGACATTGACGA
>CAZNGQ010000293.1:0-2628 GCA_964572095.1 uncultured Oscillospiraceae bacterium | reverse complement strand
TCATCACGACGATCGCAAGCGTCATCACGATCGGATTCGGGGTCTGGCACTTTTTTGTGCCGAGAATCTGGGATTGGTACGGATATATCGACGCGAAAGCAACCGAACTGCTGGTTGCCGTACGGGCGATCAATGTTTTCTTTTCGCTGTCCCTGGTGGTGTTCGGGGTGGTGAATCTCCTGTTGGTCTGGAACGGCAGGACCGGCCGATACGCGCTGTTGGTGGTGCTTTCGGCCAGCGTGGTGCTGTGGGTGACGCGGACGGCGATGCAGATCGCGTATCCGCAGGGTTCCGTCAACCCGGTCCTGCAATACGGGATGCTGGTGGCGTTCATCGTGGTGACGGCGCTGTATGGGCTGGCACTTGTGCTGACGTGGGTGCAGAAGGCGGGTTGACGCAGGGGATTCTTTTTCCCTGTCCATCCACTACCCCGCCCCCCGTTCTTGCGGTATCCTGTGAGTGAACGATTGTTCTACCTCTATCCCAGCAGGAGGCCCCCTCATGCTCGACCTCACCCCGTTCCGCGACCGGATCATCATCGAGCGCAACCGCCCGCGCCGCGCGCCCGTCTATGCGGAATTCCCGTCCCGGATGCTGCCCGAGATCCGCGAGTACCTCGTCGACCGCTCCGGTATCACCAGCCTCTACTACCACCAGGCCGAGATGTTCGACCGGGTGCTGGACGGCGAGAACGTGGTGATCACGACGTCGACCGCGAGCGGCAAGACGCTAAGTTTCTTGCTGCCCATCCTGCAGGAGATCCTGAAAAACCCGCTGACGCGGGCGATCTTCATTTACCCGACCAAGGCGCTGGCGAGCGACCAGTACCGCAACATCGCGCCGATCCTGGAGTTTTTCGGCAAGAACCGCATCCAGGCGGGCGTGTATGACGGCGACACCCCGGTGAATGAGCGAAGCCGGATCCGCAACAACGCGAATATCATCCTGACGAATCCCGAGATGCTCAACACCGCGTTCATGGCGCACCACGCGCAGTACGGGTTCAACTTTATTTTTTCCAACCTCAAATACATCGTTATCGACGAACTGCATACCTATCGGGGCGCGTTCGGATCGCACCTGGCGAACCTGTTCAAGCGTTTGAGCCGCATCTGCCGGTATTACCGGTCGCAGCCGCGGTTCCTGTGCAGCTCGGCGACGATCGCAAACCCGGTGGAGCTGGCGGGCAACATCTGCGGCCGCGCGTTCACGCACATCGACCGGGACGGCTCGCCCGCGCCCGAGAAGCGCTACTACATCTGGCAGCCGCCGATCGTGGACCTGGACTACCGGGTGCCGCCCACCGAGGAGGCCGCGCACCTGATCCCGGCGCTGGTGATGGCCGAGAGCAGTTTCATCGCGTTCTGCAAGTCGCGCAAGGCGGTCGAGGTGGTGCTCCGGGAGGCGCGGGACAAGCTTAAGTACGACGGGGTGTTCGGTCAGGACTACTCGAACCTCATTTCCGGATACCGGGGCGGCTACCTGCCCGAGGAGCGCAAGGAGATCGAGCGCCGGATGGTGACCGGACAGCTGCGCGGGCTGGTGTCCACCAACGCACTGGAGCTCGGCATCGACATCGGGAGCGTGGACTGCACGATCCTGACGGGCTTTCCCGGGACGCGCGCGTCTTTCTGGCAGCAGTCCGGGCGGTCGGGGCGCAAGGCCGCGGCCTCCTCGACGTTCCTGATCCTCGACAACCTGCCGCACGACCAGTACATCGCGATCGATCCGGAGTGGCTGTTCGAGTCCGGGGTGGAAAACGCGGTCGTGGATCCGGGCAACCTGTTCATCCAGATCGCGCATGTGCGCGCGGCCGCGGCGGAGCTGCCGCTGACGCCGGACGACATCTCCACGTTCCCGGATCTGGGCGAGATCGTGCCTGTGCTGATCCGGGCGCGGGAGCTGCGGTCGGAGAACGGCAAATTCGTGTGGTGCGGCAAGGAGTTCCCGTCGGGGGATTTTTCGCTGCGCAACATGGACAACACCCGGTTCAAGCTCAAGAACAAGGAAAACGACGCGGTCATCACCGAGATGGACGAGCTGCAGGCGTACCGCGAGATCTACAACGGCGCGATCTACATGCACGAGGGGCAGTCGTTCCAGGTGGAAAACCTGGATCCGGCCGCGAGCCTGGCGACGGCCAAGCCGATCGACGTGAACTTTTATACAGTACCCAACGAGGTCACCGAGGTGGATCCGATCCAGGATCTGCAGCACGCGGGGTTCGGCCGGACACACCGGCATTTCGGGGACGTGCGCGTGACCAACACGGTGATCGGGTACAAGCGCATCCAGTTCCACAACCACCAGAACCTGGGGTACGAGGACCTGGTGCCGAGCCTGAGCAAGACGTTCGAGACCGAGGGGCTGTGGCTGGACCTCCCGGACAACGTTGCGGACCTGTTCCGGCGGTTCATGCCGCAAAAAGAGGGCGTGCCGCGCGGGTTCTGGAAAGATTACTTCTACGCGATGGGGTTCGCGCTGCTCAACGCCGTCATGATGTCGACGATGACCACGGGCGGGGACGTGGGGATGGCATATTTCACGGACAACACCGGGGACCGTCCGCTGACGGCGGTTTGTGTCTTTGACCTGTACACCGGCGGGCTGGGATTTGCGGAAAAAGCG
>CAZNGQ010000292.1:0-2662 GCA_964572095.1 uncultured Oscillospiraceae bacterium | reverse complement strand
GGCGCTGGACCGCGCGCTCTTCGGCAAGATCCTGCTGATGCGGTACCGCAAGCCGAACTGACGGAAACCGAAGGGGAGACCCGGACCTGCCAGACAATTCTACACGCCGTATTCACAAAGGGCGAAAACACACGGGATCCTGCGCATTCGACAGGGAAATCCCGCGTTTTTGCTGTCCAAAAACGATCCGGACGGAAACGCGCGCTCGTCGGATTGCACAAAACCGGTGTTTCTTTTTCGCACACAACAAGAGCCGATCCCTCAAGTCGGGCAGGTTACAACACGATGCAAGGAGTGGAGCACAGTGATGTGGCCAAATAAAGACCGGGACGGTACCAGCCATGTTGAGACAGTTGAACATCCGACAGAAGATCCTTTGCATTGTGATCCTGCCCCTTATCCTGGCTGCGGTCATCGCAGTCACCGCGGTTTTACAGTTGAACCATGTGGCAGGCAGCCTGAAGGCGACGATCAACGACGAAGGGCTGGTGGCGACCGAATATATCCTCAACGCCGACCGGGATCTGTACCAGGCCCTCAACAACATCCAGGAAATGGCGGCCATGGCGCAGGACGGCAGCCGGGCCGCGGAGCTTCTGGACTCCTATACGGAGAACATGCAGCAGGTTACGGAGCGTCTGGGACTGGCGGAAGACGCGTTGATGGCAGACCAGGCGATCTGGGAAAAATTCACGGGACCCGTGAACAAGAAGACGATTTTCGACAATTTCGACACGACCCATCTGCTCCTCGCGAAATGGGCGGATGCGGTCGGGACGCTGATCGGCGAACTCCGCACCGGCGAAATCTACGGCGGGACCTACCTGGCGGATTTCGAGGAGGCCCGGTCCTATATCAATGAGATCACCGACACGATGAAACTGGCGCTCGAGGATGAGATGGCCGCGGAAATGGACGATGTTGGACGGACGTCCTTGACCATGGCCGGGGTCTCGGTCGCGGGTTTTGTCCTGGTTCTGGCCCTGACGCTGCTGGTCACCTCCGGCATCGTCCGATCCGTGCAGTCCGCCGCGGGCCTGATCGGTGAACTGGGCAAGGGCCATCTGAGCGAACGCGTGTCGGTCCGGGACAGCGAGCGTGACGAGGTCGCCGCCATGATCCGCGGCATGAACGGATTCGCCGATCACCTGCAGCACAATGTCGTCGGAGCGATGCAGCGAATCGCCCGGGGTGACCTCGGATCGCGGATCGAAGCGGTCGACGACCGGGACGAGATCGCCCCGGCGCTGCAGCAGACCCTGCACTCCCTCCAGAGCCTGGTCGACGACACCCGGGTGCTCACCTCGGCGGCAGCCCGCGGCGCACTGGACGTCCGCAGTGATGCGGGAAACCTGGAAGGGGCCTATGCCGAAATCGTGAACGGGATCAACGCGACGCTCGACGGCATCATCATGCCGATCAACGAAGCGCGCGGACTCCTCGGGAAAATGGCGGTCAACGACCTTGGCGCGAACATGTCGGACGGCTATCAGGGCATGCTGGCCGAGTTGGCCCGCGACATCAACCAGGTGCGCGGAAACCTGCTCGATATCCAGGACGCGCTGGTGCGCTCGTCCCGAGGCGACATCGGCCGGCTGGAGGAGTTCGAACGCCTGGGACGCCGCAGCGATAATGACAAGCTGACCCCCTCGCTGCTGGCGGTCTACCAGTCGATCCGCGACATCACATCCGAGGCCGGAACCCTGACGGAAGCCGCGCTGCATGGCAACCTGGCGCTGCGCGCCGACCTGTCCCGCTTTCAAGGCGGATACCGCTCGATCGTTGACGGATTCAACAAGACGATCGATGCCCTCGTCCGTCCTATCCAGGATGCGTCCGCCGTCATCCAGCAGATGGCCGCGGGGAACCTGACGGTCCGGATGGATGGACAATACGAAGGCGATCACGCGGTGGTCAAGAATTCGCTCAACAGCGCGCTGGACGCGTTCAACCTGCTGCTTGGCGAAATCCGGCGGGCTTCCGAGGAAGTGGCAACCGGTTCCCAGCAGTTGGCCAATTCGAGCCAGTCCCTGTCGCAGGGTGCAACCGAACAGGCAAGTTCGATCGAGGAGATCAGCGCGTCCATCGAGGAACTCGCCGGCCAGACCCGTCGAAACGCCGGGAACGCGGGCGCGGCGAGCGAACTGAGCGCGCAGGCAAAGAGCAGCGCGCTTCAGGGGAATGAACGCATGAAGGCCATGCTGGAGTCCATGAACTCGATCAACGAGTCCTCGTCCAACATCTCGAAAATCATCAAGGTCATCGACGACATCGCCTTCCAGACCAACATCCTGGCCTTGAACGCCGCCGTCGAAGCCGCGCGGGCCGGGCAGCACGGACGCGGGTTTGCCGTTGTGGCCGAAGAAGTCCGCAGCCTGGCGGCACGGAGCGCGGAGGCCGCCAAGGAGACGACGCTGATGATCGAGAATTCGATCCGGCGGGTCGACGACGGTACGACGATCGCCAACGGAACGGCCAAGGCGCTGGAAGAGATCGTGGACAAGGTGGGGCGCACGACCGAGCTGGTCATGAGCATCTCCGAGTCCTCCAACGATCAGGCCAGCGGCATCGTACAGATCAACGAAGCGCTGACGCAGGTCTCGCGCGTCGTCCAGATGAACTCGTCGGCGGCGGAGCAGAGCGCGTCCGCAAGCGAAGAACT
>CAZNGQ010000291.1:0-2665 GCA_964572095.1 uncultured Oscillospiraceae bacterium | reverse complement strand
GATGTACCGGCCGGTGGCGTCGCTCTCTCCGGTGTTGGCATAGCTCGCGTCTTTGGCGTCGAACGCGTTGGGTTCGAACCCGACCCAGACGCCGAAGAAGTCCTCATTGGTTTCCAGGATCTTCTTCAGGGCCGCATCGACCGCTTTCCGGTCTGCCGTCCCCGTCTCGACATACCCGGCCGTCATGTCCGCGATCGTCCGCGCCGCGTCCAGCGGGGACTCCAGAAACGCGGCAACCCGGTCGCCGTATTGGCGCGAGGTCATCTCGGCCATCGTTTCGGAGGATTTCTTGTCCGTCCGGTACTGGCTGGACATGGAGTACCCCATGACGGCGGAAAAAAGGACAAGAACGGGGAGCAGGATCATCAGGAGATTTTTTGTTTTGAGCTTCATCGGCGTTTCTCCTATCGATTTCGGTTCGTCGGCGTCCTCGGCATCGCTTCGGGCGAGGACGCGCGGGAATCCAGGCGCGTCCTGCGCCTGGATTTCCCCACACACCTTATATCGACAGGGATCGGTTCGAGTTGATGGTGATTTGCGTTTTTATGCGGTTTTTATCCTAAAGGCGGGCTCGTCGGTTGGGTCGGTTGGGTCGGCTGGGTCGTCTGTGCCGACTGCGTCGTCTGTGCCGACTGTGTCGTCTGTGCCGACTGTGTCGGCACTGGAAGGTTGCCCAGACTCACCTGGATCTCGACGCCGGAGCCGAGCCACAGGTACTCGTTGTAGCGCGACGCCGAGACGACCATGCCTTTTTCGATGTGTGAATCCACATAGGTGACGTTGTACGAGATCGAGCACCCTTTCGTGTTGAATGCGAAGAAGTACGCCGGCAGCTCGTTCTCCATCCGGCCCGCAAGCTGTCCGATATACGGCCTGCCCTCGGAGTAGATCACTGTCACTTTCTTGTTCTCGCCATACATCAGTTCGCCGGCCGCGACGGACTGCGAGAGGAGCGCGCCGTACGGGACGTCGTTGCTGTACAAGGTCTTGACCGTGACGGTCAGGCCCGGCGCAAACGCCGCCGCTTCCGTGGAATTGGTGGCGGCAAAGTCTGGTACTGCGATGCCCGCGCCGATCGAGATCTTCAGCGTGACAGGGGCATTGACCGCCACCGTGGTGTCCGGCGCCACATCCTGCGAGATGACCTGCCCGGCTGCGACGGTGGCGGAACCTTCCTCCACATACGTGACGATCACCGGATTGGACTGCACCCAGGAGTCGACCTGCGCACGGGTGTAACCGGTGAAGTCGACGATGCGGATGTACTCCTGGACCGGCTGCGGCCCGCGGGACATATAGACGATCAGGTAGTCCCTGCGCGTGAAGCTGGACGCGTCGACGGACACGTCGGTGAACTCCATCCGGATGAACCCGTTGGCCGGGACCGTTTTGTCATACTCCTGGATCAGGTTGATGTTTGTCGCCTTGTTCTCCTCGATCCAGGCACGGATCTGCGCCGTGGTCATCGTGGCCAGGTCCGGCAGCTGGAGCCGCTCATCCGGGTCGGGCCCCTTGCTGACGACGAGAGCCAGCACCGATCCCTTCTGCAGGGAGGCGCCGGGTTCGATGTCCTGCTCGATGATCGTTTCCTTGAGGTTCTGTACGTTGAACGCATACTGGATATCGAGCTCGATCCGGTTCTTGAGCGCCCACGTCCTCGCCTCGCTGACATTCTTGCCTTCGAACGTCAGCATCTCGATGCTGTTGAAATAGCGGTACGCAAAAAACCCGAGCACGCAAAGCGTGATGACCGTAAAGCTGACCAGTACATACCGCAGGATCTTGAGGCGGGAGTAGTTGCGGTCGATGACGACCTCGTGCTCGACCCCCTGGATGCCGGACTGCCGCCGTGCGGGCGCGTCCGGGCCCCTTGCAGACCGGGTATCCAGCCCGGCCGGATCCGGATCGATCCGCCGGGGCCGAAAGCTCTCAAACCCGGATCGGCCCGTCGGCAATGCGGGCGTGCCATCCGCCGGCGCGGCGGCTGGTTCCGGACCGGATTCGGACGTAGTCTCGCCGGTCAGTTCCGGGCCGGAAATGACTGCGGGCTCGTCGGCCGATTTCAGTACGGTTGGATCCTCGTCCGGCTTTTTATAGTTCCCGTTTTTGAACTGATCCAGAAAATCACTCATCGCCTCGCAGCACTCCTTTACGCAGTTTGGCCACACAGTCGGATTCCCTGGCGATTTCAGACGAGTGCGTGACCACGATCACGCACTTGTTGAACCGGTGGGCGAGCTCCTTGAAGATGTCCACGATTTCGTTCTCCGTGTCCTCGTCGAGATTGCCCGTCGGCTCGTCCGCCAGGACGATGTCGACGTTTGTGGAGATTGACCGCGCGATGGCGACGCGCTGCTGCTCTCCGCCGGACAGCCG
Organism: uncultured Oscillospiraceae bacterium; assembly: GCA_964572095.1. Taxonomy (GTDB): domain Bacteria; phylum Bacillota; class Clostridia; order Saccharofermentanales; family UBA5734; genus JAAYKS01. The sequence continues at coordinate 289 of CAZNGQ010000291.1, read as the reverse complement.
GTTCACGGTGCGGTCCGCCTTGGTCCGGTCAATGCCGACGAAATCCAGCAGGTTGTATGCGACTTCCTTCTGCTCCGCGGGTAGCTTGTTTTCCGTGATGCTCATGGCGACGAGGATGTTCTCCACAGCCGTCATGAACGGGACGAGGTTGAAACTCTGGAACACGAACCCGACCTTGTTCCGGCGGAAAACCTCGTAACCGATCTTGCGGATATCCTGCCCCTCATAGAGGATGGTGCCGGCCTTGGGCTCATCCATCGCGCCGAGGAGCGACAGAAACGTCGTCTTG
>CAZNGQ010000290.1:0-2749 GCA_964572095.1 uncultured Oscillospiraceae bacterium | reverse complement strand
CGGCGACTGGAAGCGCAGCGCCATCAAGCAGGTCGCTTCCGGCCGGTTCGGCGTGACCAGCCACTACCTCGTGAACGCCGACGAGCTGCAGATCAAGATGGCGCAGGGCGCCAAGCCCGGGGAAGGCGGCCAGCTGCCCGGGATGAAGGTCTACCCCTGGATCGCCAAGGTTCGCGGGACGACCGCGGGCGTCGGCCTGATCTCGCCGCCGCCGCACCATGACATCTATTCGATCGAGGACCTCGCCGAACTGGTCCACGACCTCAAAAACGCGAATTCCCGGGCGCGCATCAACGTCAAGCTGGTGTCCGAGGTGGGCGTCGGCACGGTCGCGGCCGGCGTGGCCAAGTGCCGCGCGGACGTCGTCCTGATCTCCGGCTATGACGGGGGCACCGGCGCGTCGCCCCGGACCAGCATCCGGCACGCCGGGCTGCCCTGGGAGCTGGGACTCGCGGAGACCCACCAGACGCTGCTCATCAACAACCTGCGCGACCGGATCGTCGTCGAGACCGACGGCAAGCTGCTGACCGGCCGGGACGTCGTGGTCGCGGCGCTGCTCGGCGCGGAGGAATACGGCTTCGCGACCGGTCCGCTGGTCGTGCTCGGCTGCGTCATGATGCGCGTCTGCAACCTGGACACCTGTCCGGTAGGTGTGGCGACGCAGAATCCGGAACTGCGCAAGAACTTCCGCGGCAACCCGGACCATGTGGTCAACTTCATGCGGTTCATCGCGCAGGAAATGCGGGAGCACATGGCGCAGCTCGGTTTCCGGACGGTCAACGAGATGATCGGGCGCGTCGACGTGCTGGAGCCCGACGAGGCGGTCCGGCACTGGAAAACGAAAAACATCGACCTGTCCGCGCTGCTGTTCCGGCCGGACGTGCCGGAGTCCTATGGGACATACTGCACCCGGACGCAGGACCACGGGCTGGACCAGTCCATGGACCGGCGCGAGCTGCTGACGATGTTCCGCCGGGCCCTGGAACGGGGCGAAAAAGTCGAAGGACGGATGAAAGTCCACAACACGGACCGCGTGGTCGGCACGATCCTCGGCAGCGAGATCACCCGCCGCTACGGCGCCGACGGGCTGCCGGACGACACGGTCACCCTGCACCTCGAGGGTTCGGCCGGCCAGAGCTTCGGCGCCTTTATTCCCCGGGGGATGACGCTGCTGCTGGAGGGCGACGCGAACGACTACTTCGGCAAGGGGCTGTCCGGCGGCAGGCTGGTCGTGTTCCCGCCCGCGAACGCCGGGTTTGTACCGGAAGAGAACGTCATCACCGGCAACGTGAACCTGTACGGCGGGACCGCGGGCGAAGCCTATATCCGCGGGATCGCCGGGGAGCGCTTCTGCGTCCGGAACTCCGGTGTCCAGGCGGTTGTCGAGGGCGTCGGCGACCACGGATGCGAGTACATGACCGGCGGCCGCGTCGTGATCCTGGGCCGGACCGGCCGGAACTTCGCGGCGGGCATGTCCGGCGGCATCGCCTATGTCCTGGATGTGGACGGCGACTTTGCAAAGGACGTCAACCGGGAAATGGTCTTGATCGAGAAACTGGACGACCCGGATGAGGCGCTGGAAGTGAAGCGGATGATCGAAAAGCACGTGCAGTATACGGGCAGCACGGTCGGAAGCGGCCTCCTCGCCGATTGGGAGTCCGGCGCGGCCCGGTTCGTCAAAGTCCTGCCGAAAGACTACAAGCGCATGCTGCAGTCGATCGCCCAGGCGGAACGGGACGGACACTACGGTGACGAGGCCATCATGGCGGCGTTCGAGGCCAATAGGACGGACTTGTCCCGCAAGAGCGGCAACTAGGCATCGGATAAGAATGGAGTAACGCACATGGGTCAACCTACTGGCTTTATGGAATATACGCGACAGGTCCCCGCGGACCGGGAACCGCTGGAGCGGATCAACGACTGGAACGAGTTCCACTGCCACCTGCCGGAGGACGAACTCAAGCGGCAGGGCGCGCGCTGCATGAACTGCGGCATCCCCTACTGCCTGACCGGCATCATGATCAACAACATGGTTTCCGGCTGCCCCCTGCACAACCTGATGCCGGAGTTCAACGACCTGGTCTACCGGGGGCTCTGGAAGCTGGCCTGGCAGCGTCTGCGCAAGACCAACAGTTTCCCCGAGTTCACCGGCCGGGTCTGTCCGGCTCCCTGCGAGGGCGCCTGCACCTGCGGGCTGCCGACCGATCCGGTCACGATCAAGAACATCGAGTGCGCCATCATCGACACCGCGTACGAGCACAACTGGCAGCAGCCCGACCCGCCGGTCGTCCGGACCAAAAAGAAAGTGGCGGTCATCGGTTCCGGCCCGTCCGGACTGGCGGCCGCGGACCAGCTCAACCAGGCCGGGCACCGCGTCACGCTGTTCGAGCGTGCGGACCGCGTCGGCGGGCTGCTGATGTACGGCATCCCCAACATGAAGCTGGACAAGAAGATCGTGGAGCGCCGCGTCGACCAGATGGCCGCCGAAGGGGTCCAGTTCGTCACCGGCTGCGAAGTCGGCAAGGACTACCCGGTGGAAAAGCTGAAAGAAGAGTTTGACGCCATCGTGCTGTGCGGCGGTTCCACCAAGCCCCGCGACCTGCCGGTGGAAGGCCGCAACCTGAAAGGCATCCACTACGCCGTCGATTTCCTGGCCGCCAACACGAAAAGCCTGCTGGACTCCGGCCTGACGGACGGGAACAACATCTCCGCGGCCGGCAAGGACGTCATCGTCATCGGCGGCGGCGAC
>CAZNGQ010000289.1:0-2813 GCA_964572095.1 uncultured Oscillospiraceae bacterium | reverse complement strand
AGCAGGACCAGCCAGTAAATCAATTTCCCGAGACGTTCGCAGAACGCATCGATCAAACGCGACAGCACGAGCAGATACTGCATTGTCATCCTCCTCTGCCCGGTCGCGAGCCTCCGCCGACAAGCGGCGCGGCTTTCCGCCCGAGACGTCCGAGAGAGTTTCATCTGTGATCAAGCAAACACTTTCGACGCCGGTAGTAGTAAATAGCTCTGTGGACTTTTCTCGGGAACCAACAGATTTTACCCGTGAGATTCGTGCTTCTATCCTGCACGGGCCGGTCGACCCCCGTGCGGACACGCCGTCGACGCGGACGGTGCGCGCGATTGCGGACGGCTCGGCGAGTTCGTCCTTGGGAGGCAACCAGACGGCTCCCCGGCCACGTCTCACGATCGAGGCCGAGGAACTCCGGCGGCTGCAACGGCTGGTCCATCTTGCCGCCCTGACGATCGCCGAACTCAGCCTGTGGGTCGCCAACGCCGGGCGAGACGTCGTGGAGTTCAAGGAATGAGCGCCATCCATCTGGCCCCGATCCCGGCGGTTGCATCGATGCCCCGCCAGATGCGTGACAGCGTCTTCAGGCTGATCCGGGAGGTCGAGCATTACTGCGCCCGGGTGCGATCAGGCGCCAGAATCAGCACGACCGTTCGCCGTCGTCCGGTCGATGCGCGTGGACGAACCGGATGCTGCATCGAAATCCGTCTCAACGCGCGGCCTCCCACCGACGGCCTCAATGAGATCTGCCCGGCCGGGCCGAAAGACAACTTCGCGGCGGCATCCAAGCCCGCTGCGCCTCCGTTCGGCGCCGGCACCTCGCTCACTCTGGCAATCGGTGAGACTTTCTCCGGCGGCTGCCGGATCACGGTCGATGCCCGTTGGCGGGAAGCCGGCGATCAGCCCGCGCCGGCAGTCCTCGACGGCTGATTCTCGACCTGGTCGGTTGGTCGGTCGGGATCGCACGCGCTTGGGTCGTGGGGGAGATTGTCCGCTCCAGCCGAAACAGGACCTGCCCGGCCGAGGGGTCCGGCCAGCCGCCCCAAATCGACACACCGGCCCGGCCGGCTGTATATTCACGGGCCACGGGCCGGGTCCTTGACCCTTACTCTGCGGTCTATGATCTCTGCGAGGGTGGATCCAGGCCTGGTCTGACCGACAGGAAACAGGAGCCCGCTATGGCGATGCGCGAGGTGAAGAACCCATTCGGAGCGGAAGCGAAGCTCGTGGGCAAAGGCGGTGCCGTCACCATCCACAGGCTGACCCGCCTGGCCGAGACAAACGTAGCCGACGTGAGCGGGCTCCCCTACTCCATTAAGGTGCTTCTGGAGAGTGCGCTGCGGAATGCGGACGGTTTCGAAATCACGGCCGAGGACGTCACGCGCCTCGCCCGCTGGAACGCGGCCGCGCCCGAACCGGTGGAACTGCCGTTCAAGCCGGCGCGCGTCATCCTGCAGGACTTTACCGGCGTGCCAAGCCTGGTTGATCTGGCGGCCATGCGCTCGGCGATGCGGAGGCTTGGCGGCGATCCCTCGAAGATCAACCCCCTCGTCCCCTGCGATCTCGTGATTGATCACTCCGTCCAGGTGGATGGGTTCGGGACGCCAGACGCCCTGCAGATCAATAAGCGACACGAGTTCGAGCGCAACCGCGAACGCTACGAGTTCCTGAAATGGGGCCAGAAGGCGTTCGACAACTTCCGTGTCGTTCCGCCCGCAACCGGTATCGTCCACCAGGTGAACCTCGAATACCTGGCGAAGGTCGTGCTGACCCGCGATGTTGAGGGACGGGCGGTCGCATTCCCCGACAGCCTCGTCGGCACTGACAGCCACACCACGATGATCAACGGGCTCGGCGTCGTCGGATGGGGCGTCGGCGGCATTGAAGCGGAAGCGGTCATGCTTGGCCAGCCGATCTACATGCTTACGCCTCGTGTGGTCGGTTTCCGGTTGTCCGGCCGGCTCCCCGAAGGCGCCACCGCAACCGACCTGGTCCTCACCGTCACACAGATGCTCCGCAAGGTCGGCGTCGTTAACCAGTTCGTTGAGTTCTTCGGCCCGGGCCTTTCGGAGATGTCGCTGCCGGACCGCGCCATCGTCGCCAACATGGCCCCCGAATACGGCGCGACCATGGGCATCTTCCCGGTCGACAACGTGACGCTCGACTACCTCCGCTTGAGCGGGCGCGACGCAAACACCGTCGACCTCGTCGAACGCTACTGCAAGGAGCAGGGCCTCTGGCGCAATGAAATCGTCGATCCCGTGTTCAGCAGGATCGTCGAGCTGGATATGTCAACGATCGAGCCATCGCTGGCCGGCCCCCGCCGCCCACAGGACCGCGTCCCGCTGGCCGGCATGAAGACGCAGTGGCGCCGCGACCTGGCGACCACGTTCGGCAGAGGCCAAGGCGCGTCGGCGGACAGCCCTGCCGCGAAGAGTGCGGGCGCCGAGCACGCCGGTGCGAAATTCCAGCTCGCCGACGGCGCGGTGGTGATCGCCGCGATTACCAGTTGCACGAACACCTCTCATCCATCCGTGATGCTAGCCGCCGGGCTGCTCGCAAAGAAAGCTGTCGACAAAGGCCTGGCCTCCCGGCCGTGGGTCAAGACCAGCTTGGCCCCAGGCAGCAGAGTCGTCACCGAATACATGGATCGCGCGGGCCTGACCGCCGCTCTCGATCGGCTCGGCTTCAACCTCGTCGGCTACGGCTGCACGACGTGCATCGGCAACTCCGGCCCGCTGCCGGATCCGATCGCCGAGGCGATCCGGAAGAACGACCTTGTCGCCGCGGCCGTGTTGAGCGGCAACCGCAATTTCGAAGGG
>CAZNGQ010000288.1:0-2837 GCA_964572095.1 uncultured Oscillospiraceae bacterium | reverse complement strand
CAGCAGGACTGACAGGAAGAAACCCAGTCCCCAGCCGCCCCAAAAGACGAACAGGACGATTCCGAGGCACAGGATGAAGGTGGCGGCGAGTTGAAGGGCGGAAACGGTTTTAGACTGCATGCGGTTTTCCCTCCTTGGTTATCTCAGACCGGATCGTTCAATACGGTTTCGGTGTCGGGCACATGGATCAGCAGGTCGCCGGGCTGGCAGTCCAGCGCCTCGCACAACGCGGCGAGCGTGGAGAACCGGATCGCCCTCGCGTGCCCGTTTTTCAGGATGGACAGGTTTGCGAGCGTCAGGTCGACGCGCGCGGCCAACTCGGTCAGCCCGATCTTGCGGCGGGCCATCATGATGTCCAGGTTCACGATGATCGGCATGTCGGTCCCCTCTATATGGTCAATTCGTTGTCGGCTTTGACGGCATATGCCTGGCTGAAGATCTCGGCCAGAATCACGGCGACCAGGATCAGCAACAGGAAAAGCGCGCAGCAGAACATCGTCAGAAGTGTATTGTAGGCGACGATCTTGATGGCGAACGCTCCCGCCAGCACCCCGAACGCGATGCCCACACGATGGAACGAACCGGTCTGTCCCGCCGCGAACGGTTCGCTCTTTTCCATGCGCCGCAGGATCCGGTGGCCCTCCAGCAGGATCCAGGCGGTGGCGACCCCGGCGGCGTACAGGAATCCGAGATAGAACGCATAACTTGATTTCGGCAAATCCGACGGATATTCTGGACGGAGGGCGACGTCCGGTTCCGCCAGGACGGACCGGACCTCCAGCTGTTCCAGCAAATCAGGGTCGCGGTAGACCGCGTCGAGCATCCACGGCAGCAGGATCAGGACCAGGATGTTGAGGATCAACAGCAGATCGACGATGACACGCAACAGGCTGGAAAGGCTGCGTTTTCCCGTAATCGGCATGGTCGGTGCACCTCCGGCTGGTTATCTGCTTCCGTTATAGCACCTGATCTACCGAAAAGCAATAAAAATTTATCGCTAAACGATAAAAACGTGTCATGTACGAGGAGAATGCATCATGGAATCCGAAGATCTCGCCAAAGCCCGGGAGTATTTCGGCAGGGACCGCTACGCCATCCAGTCCGGATTCGTCATCGATGCCGTGGACGGCGACGCGGCGACCTGCCATTTCGATATCGAGGACAGCCACCTCAACGCCGCCGACACCGTGATGGGCGGGGCGATGTTCGCGCTGGCGGACTACGCGTTCGCCGTCGGCTGCAACGCGGCTTTCCTGCGCGGTGCCGGGGCCCGGACCGTGGCCGCGGACTGCCACATCCAGTTCCTCAAGGCCCCGCGGGGCGGCCGGCTGACTGCCCGGGCCGTCCCGCTCCAAAGCGGCCGCCGGCTGTGCTACTACCGGGTCGACGTGACAGACGGCGACGGCACGCTGGTGGCGGCGATGAACTGTACGGGCTGCCGTACCTGACAAAGCGGGCGGAGGGAACCCCAATGCATGCAGACACACCCAAATCCATCGACGGGGAGGTTCTTGCCGGTTACGATTCCGGCATCGAGAAAGGCCGCCTTCGTGCCGGTCTCGGGCTTATCGAGTTCGATCGGACAATGGAGCTCCTGCGGGAGTTCCTTCCCCCTGCGCCGGCGGTGGTCTGCGACATCGGCGGGGGATATGGCGAATACGCCTGGCCGTTGGCTGCGCTGGGGTATGAGACGCACCTGTTTGACCTTTCCCCGACCCATATCGGGATGTCCGCCGAACTGGCCGCGGAGTGGCCTGGCGTCGCCCTTGCGGCTGCGGAAGTGGCGGACGCGCGCTCGATCGACCGGCCTGACGGTTTCGCCGATGCGATCCTGTTCATGGGGCCCATGTACCACATCGTGGAGCGGCAGGAGCGGCAGGCCGCCCTCGCCGAGTGCCGGCGGCTGCTCAAGCCCGGCGGCCGGCTCTTTACCGGAGCGATAACCCGGTATGCGACGGCCTTGTGGGCGACGACGGTTTTCGGTGTCAAAAACGGCCTGCTGGCCGAGCCCGCGTTCCAGGGGATGGTCGAGCGCGAGATCGCGACGGGACACCACATCCGGCCCGAGGGGTCCGCGTACCGCGGCATGGGCCGGTCGTACTTCCACCTGCCCCGGGAACTGGCGGAGGAACTCGCCGAAGCGGGTTTCGCCGGGAACGAGGTGCGCGGGATTCTCGGATGCGGCTGGCTGACGCCGGATCTGGACACCGTCTGGCAGGATCCGGTCCGTCGCGAAGCCGTGATGAACCTGGTCCGGTTGCTGGAGAGGGAGGAGAGCATTCTGGGGCTGTCCACTCACTTGCTGGCGATATCGGAGAAAACGGAATGACAAGGGGGCAGGATATGGACCGGGAAGGATTCACCGCATACTTGAAAGCCCGCGCGCTGGATGAAGAGCGGATCGCCGCCACACTTGGGTTCGCGAATCGGTTCGAGGAATGGCTCGTCCGGGAGGGCGTCCCGCGGGAGGCGCTTGCCGAGGACGACGCGGGGCGCTACATCGCGGACCTGGCGGCGGACGGCCTGGACACCGAGGAGGCGCTCCTCGGGCTGGCCCGTTACGCCCGGTTCATCCGGTGCCACCCGTTGTACACGGTCGTTTACGCGCTGCTTGACGGCGGCGAGGTCATGGACAACCTGCACCGGCTTCTCGGCGAACGTGCCGGCGCAGACCTGCGGGATCGGGTATTCGCCGGCATCGCGCAGCCGACCTGGGGTACGGACAACCGGGTCAAAGCCCGCCGCATGCAGGTGGTCATGGCCCGGCTCGAGCAGATGGTCCCGCGCGAGATCTGGACGGACATCCTGTCCGGCTGCCTTCGCGACCTGCCCGAGTC
>CAZNGQ010000287.1:0-2842 GCA_964572095.1 uncultured Oscillospiraceae bacterium | reverse complement strand
GACGGCGAGGGTTTTCTGGGACTGGAGGCGCTGGTGATGAGCTTTGCCGGCTGTGTCAGCACCGGGATCGTGGTTCTGCTGCGCAGGATGGGCAGAAATGTGTCCGGCTACCGCATGAAAGCGACCGGAATCCGAAAGGAGAACCCGCTGTCTCTGGAGAAGATCCAGGCCGAGATCACGGTGGTCTCCGACGATGCCACCGATGGGGACGTGCTGGCCGCGATCCGACAGGCGGAAAACATCTCGCCGGTGTGGATCGCGATCCGGAACAATGTCGAGGTCGAGTTTTTGCATTCGGTCGTGAGTTCGTAAAAATCGGATTCCAACGGGAGGAAACGCAATGGGCAGGGATTTGATCGTCTATTACTCCTGGACCGGCAACACCGAAGCGGTGGCCAGGGAGATCCAGGCCGAGACCGGGTTTGAAATCCAGACGATCGCGGAGCGCAAAGAACGTCCCAAAGGAAAGATGATCGGACCGGCGATGGGCGGATTCTTTGGCCTCGCGAGTCGGATCCGGCCGATGGATTTTGCCTTGCGGGATGTCGACCGGATCCTTTTGGGCGCGCAGCTGTGGGCGACCAAGTCCTCCTCACCGGTCAACGCCTATCTGAAGAAGGCGAACTTCAAAGGCAAGAAAGTCTGGCTGTTCCTCACCAAAGGAGACCCGAGCCCACAGCAGAAAGCCATCGATTCCATCGTCGCCCGCATCGCGAAACGAGGCGGCACCGTCGTGGACTGCATTGCCATCACGGTGAAGGCGGAATCCACCCAACCGCCGGATGGTTACCGCGGCGAACTGCACACCTGGCTCGTGGAAAACAATCTGCTTCCGGTCAAGGAATCCTGATCCATGGCGGCTGGCACAGGCAAGGGGAACCCGACCAGCATCGACTGGCTCAAGCCGGTCGCCGACCTGCTGGATAAATGCGGACAGAAGACCGCCGCGCTTTGGGCCGCGGATTGCGCCGAGCGGGTGCTGGCGCTGTTCGAGGCCGTATGCCCCGATGACTCCCGTCCACGGGAGGCGATCGAGGGCGCCCGCGCCTGGGTGCGCGGTGAAATCCGGGTCGGTCCGGCCCGCAAGCTCGCGCTGGCCGCCCATGCCGCCGCGCGCGGGACCGACGTGCCGTCCGCCCGGCTGGCCGCCCGCGCCGCCGGCCATGCCGTCGCGACCGCCCATGTGGCGACGCACGCGATCGGCGCGCCGTGGTATGCGGTCAAGGCGATCGTGGCAGCCGTCGGACCGGACGGGGCGATGGCCGCTGCGGATCGGGAGCGGGACTGGCAGTACCGAAAACTGGCCGAGAGGATCTCCATTCGATAAAAGATTCCATAAACGAGAGGAGTTCGATATGGCACCAAAAGGAAAGAGAAAGGGACTCAAGACTGCGGCGATCATACTGGGGGTCTTTCTGGTGATCGGCATCGGCTTTGCGACGATGATCTTCAAGGGCATGGGGATCCGGGACGATGTGATCCGGGAACCGGACCTGGCGAGCCTGGATGACGGAACCTATGTCGGCGCACTCACCGGCAGCCGCTTTGCCAACCGGCTCCAGGTGACGGTCACCGATGGCAGGATTACGGACATCACCATTCTCAAAGACCTGGGTGCGCAGGCGGACATCCAGACAAAAGTGATCGAGGCCGTCATGGCAGGCCAGACCCTGCAGATCGATACCGTGGGCGGCGCGTCGATCACGACCAAAGCCTGCCTCAAATCGATGGAGGACGCGCTGGTCAACCGGAAACAATCCTGACTGGAGGTGTGTGATGAAAGCGGTTGTCATCACCGGAAGCACAAGGGGCATCGGATATGCCATGGCCAGGGAATTCCTCCGCTCGGGTTGCCGGGTGACGTTGTCCGGTCGGGGCGGGGCATTGCCCCCGGACGCGCAGGCCGGGATCGCGCCGTTTGCGGACCGATGGATCTATGTGCCATGCGACGTCCGGAAGAAAGCCGACCTGCAGAACCTCTGGGATGTCTCCGCGGCGCAGTGGGGGACCATCGACGTCTGGATCAACAACGCCGGGCGGAGCGCTCCGCATGAACTCTCCTGCGAGACTGGAGAAAGCGATGTCGAGGACATCCTGTCCACCAACCTGGTCGGGGTGATATTCGGGTCTCAGGTTGCGGCTACCGGGATGGCCCGCCAGAAATCCGGAGCGATCTACAGCATGGAAGGGCTGGGTTCGAACAACATGATCCAGGCACGGACCATTCTGTACGGAACGACGAAACACGCCTTGACGTACTATATGCGCGGCCTTGCCAAAGAGCTCGACGGGTCCGGCATCCTCGCCGGGCGGCTGTCTCCGGGCATGATGCTGACGGATTTCATCACCAGGTCCTGCGACGGGCGCCCCGCCGCGATCGATCAGGATGCCCGTTTCAAGAAGATCTTCAACATCCTCGCCGACAAGCCGGAAACGGTGGCGGCGTTTTTCGTGCCGAGAATCCTGTCAAACCGAGGAACGGCGCGCACATCGTCTGGTTGACGGGATTCCGGGCGGCTGGACGTTTCATTTCCGCCCCTTTCCGATCGAGAACCATCTACCCGTGACCGTGGGATTCCACTTTTACCGATGAGAAAGCGATAAGGAGAAGAAGGAAATGATCCGAATCAGCCGCTATGACCCGTCACAGGCAACTCCGGCACACAATGGGACGATTCTGGGCATGAAGGCGTTTGCTCCGGGAATGAACGAACCTTTCTCGCATTTGATCAGCCACCTGGAAACCAAAGGGATCATGGACGGCAATCGAAACGGCCATTCCCATCCGACAGGCGAGATCTATATCGTGATCGAAGGGAACGGGTTCGTCATCATCGACAAC
>CAZNGQ010000286.1:1530-2843 GCA_964572095.1 uncultured Oscillospiraceae bacterium | reverse complement strand
GTCACCCGACAGTGTGGACAAGTGGCTGGTGGAAACCGTTGCAACAGTGTCGCCGTCGTTTTTTCCGACAAGCTGGCGGATCGCCTTTTCATCGTTGTTCGGATAGTCCGAATCCATAAATCCGTCGGCCATCAGGCCCGCCAGGTATCGGAGACCGCAGCGGTACCCATCCTCCACCATCGCACAATGGATCGTGTCGTTTTTCACGTAGAAACCGTCTCCGTCCTGTAGCGTGAACGCGTTCATCAAAAAATCCGTCGGCCGGGCATAGGGGACGGTGGCTTTTTCCGAACCGGTCCATCCGATCTCGTCATCCGGATCGCCGTTCCCGTTGGCGTCCGCATCCCGGACCCACTCCAGAAACTGCCGGAACTCCTCCGTCGTGGCCGGCATGCCTTGCCCGTATGCCTCCAGAAAGCCGCGGTGGATCCACATCCGCATCCCGTAGTCGTCCGGATCCAGCGTTTCATCCGATGACGGCATCGGCAGGCCGTAAATACTACCGTCGTAGGCCGTTATCCCCGCGCTCAGGTTCGGTTGGCTGGCCAGCAGGGATTGGATATGATAGCCGTACTGCCGGATCGGCTCGTTCAATGGTTGGAAGTAACCGTGTGCACCGTAGGATTCCACCCTTCTCCGTTCCATCCGCATCAGAGCCACATCCCTTGGTTCCATGAAAAGGGGCCAATCGTAACTCAGTTTGGTTGAATACTCCGCATCGGGATATAGTATAAAATCGACCGAAACGCCGGTGCGGTCCTCGAGCCAGGTGGTAAAGGCATTCTCCCCGTATTTGTAGGAGGCGACAAGCGGGCTTTGCGCGATGATGACATTCAATGTCACTTTACTGACCGTGATCGGGAGCGTGCCGGGCGGATTGGGCTGGATGATGAGGGCGGTTGTTGGACTATTCGTCGGTGCGGCTGTCGTCGACGCGATGGTCGTCGGTCCGGCCGTCGTCGGCACCGTCGGGGTCGGGTCCCCCCCGCAACCCGCCAGCAGGATGAGAACCAGCAACACAATCCACAGTTGCCGATAGTGAAAGGATGATCCCTTCATGCGATGCCCCTCCATCGGGCGTCATACGCCGTCTGCATCGTCTCCAGGCACTCGTCCAGTCCCGCTGCCCGAACGACGCTGATATAGGCCGTCCAGTCCGCGTCGGCGCCAATGTCCCGCATGCCCACGATGTATTGTAAGGCAGCGACTCTGCAGACCTGGAGTATCCGTCTTTCCCAATCCATCATCGATACGGCCGTTGCCGGATCGTAGCCCAGCGGCGGGACCGAGCAGGGGATCACATAAGGCTCATA
>CAZNGQ010000286.1:0-1430 GCA_964572095.1 uncultured Oscillospiraceae bacterium | reverse complement strand
TTCCCGGCGCCCCGAGCCGGGCGCGCAGAAGCGTTTCGTCCTCGTACAGGATGTCCAGCAAGGACATCGCACGTTCCGGCCGGGAGCATGCCGATGAGATCATCGCGAAGCAGACCTGGGCGTCGCGGCTGGCCGCCGTATAGGCGGAGCGGGTGCCCGGCTCCAGCAGCCCGGCGAATCCGTCGCGGTAGGCGTTCGCGAGTCCGGACGGACCGCGCAGCGGGAGCAGCGGGACGTACTTTTCCCGTATGGATTCGACTCCCGACAATGCGCGGCGCGAGGAAACCGAGACGCAGGCGACGGACTCGCCGTCCGCTTTTGACACCCGTTCTCGGAAATCCGATACCGGCTGTGTCAGACTCTCCGGGTCCAGGAGATTCTCGTCCATCAACCCCGTCAGGTAGCGCAACCCCTCGCGCCATCCGTCCTCGACCATCGCGCAGTGGACGGTGCCGTCCGACACATAGAACCCGTCCTCGTTCTGGAGCGTGAACGCGTTCATGACAAAATCGGTCGGCCGCGCGAAATCCGCGTCATCCGGCATCGAAGCGATCCACCCGATTTCGTCCGAGGGATCGCCGTTCCCGTTGGCGTCCGCGTCCCGGACCCAAACCAGGAAATCCCGGAACTCTTCCGTGGTTTGCGGCATGCCGCGCCCGTACCGGTCGAGGAACCCCCGGTGGATCCACATCCGCATACCGAGGTCGTCCGGATACAGCACCGATTCGTCCCGGCCCGGGGGCAGGCCGTAAAGCCCGCCGTCCAAGGCAGCGTAGGCGTTGATCATGCCCGGCTGGGTGTCCAGCATCGCCTGGATGTGCGGAGCGTGTTCCGGGATCAGGCGGTTCATCGGTAGAAAGCGCACTTCGTTAGCGTACTGGTACAAGTCGAGTCGGGACAGCGGCATCAGGCTGACGTCCCCGATGCTGTCCCCCGTGACCGAAAGCTGCTCCGCGGATTCGGCAGCGCGCGGATAGACAAGGAATTCGAGATGGACCTCGGTCCGGTACTCGATCCAGGCGGTCAACAAGTTGCTTTCCAGCCGGGATGCATCGGTACCGCCGGAATCCATCAGCGAGACGACGAGCGTCTCGCGCTCCGGCCCGACGGGCAGGGTGCACTCCGCGGTAGCGGGCGCGGGCGTGATGGGGATGATGGTCCGCAGGATCGTCTTGGTCGGCGGCGGGGCGGCCGGTGCAGTGGATACGACGGGAATGGTCGTCGTGACGGGCGGATCCAGCCGTTCCCCGTACAGCCAGTTCGTCAGCATGCCGGCCAGGAACGACACGACGATCACAGGGACGAGCACTCGCCCGATGCGCCAAATGCGATGCCGCATGTCCGACTCCCCTCCCCTCATGCCGCTCGAAAGAACCGATCTAAGCGTATTATATCGCAGCGAGTCGATTGTGGAGAAAACCGATATATAA
>CAZNGQ010000285.1:0-2877 GCA_964572095.1 uncultured Oscillospiraceae bacterium | reverse complement strand
AGCTTGTTGGCGAACACGAACGGCTCGACGTATTTTTCAAGCTTCAGCTTGCTGATGACCGTGCCGCCGACCACCGCGAGGACCAGCCCGACGACGACGTAGGCGATCGCGATCCGCCAATTGAAGATGCTCGCCAGCAGCAGGACGGACGCCAGGTCGACCAGCGGGGAGGAAATCAGGAACGAGAACGTAACCCCGATCGGCAGTCCCGCGCTGGTGAAGCCGATGAACAGCGGGATGGACGAGCAGGAGCAGAACGGCGTGACCGTCCCGAGCAGCGCACCGAGCAGGTTGCCGCCGATCCCGTTGAACCGGCCGAGGATCCGTCGGGTGCGTTCGGGCGGAAAAAAACTCTGGATGTACGAAATCGTGAAAATCAGGACGGACAGCAGGATGAAGATCTTTACCGTGTCATACAGGAAAAAATGGAGACTGCCGCCGACACGCCCGTCGACCGGCAGGCCGAAAACGTCCTCCACCAGCCACCGGAACAGGTCCGACAGCCATGTCATTTTTAGGATCTGGTCGTTGAGCCAGCTGAAAATGTTTCCGATCGTCTCCATCGATTAACCCTTTGGATTGCAGACGCAATCGTCCTTTGCAGTCGAGATCCGCTCCAAAAAGTCCTTGAGCGACTGGAACACCTCGGTGTTGAGCGTATACCGCATCCAGGCGCCGTCTTTGCGCACCTGGACCAGGCCGCATTCGGCCAGGATTTTCATATGGTAAGAGATCGTCGGCTGGGAGATCTCGAACGCCTCCAGAATATCGCAGGCGCAGAGCTCGCCGCAGGAAAGCATGTCGACGATGCGCAGGCGGGTTTCGTCGGAGAGGGCCTTGAACAGGATTGCGGAGTCCGTACTGGACAACATGGGGTCGCCTTCTTTCGTTTCGTGATGAGATATAGATACTTGTCTATGAGAGTGTACCGGGGATATTGATGAATGTCAATATGACAGAGGAGCGCGAGGCACACGTTTTTGGTGGTTTCAAAACGTTGTATTTCATAACAGTTGTAGAGTACAACGATTTTCAAACCCCTTTTGCATGGGTGTGGTCGCTCCCGACTGCACATTTCCATGTCCCGTCAAGACGGTTATGCTTTCCATATAGACCCCATGTGCGCCTTTTCCCCCCTGAAACCGCGGACAACCTGCGAAGTATAGGGCAGAGGGATTCCTGAAAGCGGAGGTTTTTCATGAAAACCACCCGGATCGACCAAGACGGCCTGGCCAGCCGTGTACTCCAGGCCCGGAACGGGGAGGCGGCGGAGCGAAACCGCCTGATCGAGGATTACCGCCCGTTCGTGGCCGGGATCGTCCGCAAAATGCTGGGTGCGACCCTGCCGGAGCAAGGTTCGGTGGAGATCAGCCGGCGGGACGAATTCAGCGTCGGACTGATGGGGTTCAACGAAGCCATCGATCGGTATCTGCCCGCAACCGGTGTGCCGTTCCTCTCCTTTGCCGGGCTGGTGATCAACCGCCGGCTGGTGGACTGGTTCCGGCACGAATCGAACGCCCGCTCGACCTACCGGTTCAGCGAGCTCGAGGAGGACGGCGAAACGTCGTACGCGGACCGGTTGGCCGCTCCCGAGCGGAACCTGCTCGCCGAAATGGAGACCGAAGAGGAAATCCGGATCCTGCTGCGCCGCCTGGACGAATTGGGCCTCTCCCTGTCCCGCCTCCAGCGCAAGTTTCCCCGCCATGGGGACAGCCGCCTGCTCTGCGTCCGGATCGCGCGGCTGCTGAAGGAGGATCCGGAGCTGATGGCCGGACTTGGGCGCACACGCCGCCTGCCCTGTGCCGATCTATCCGTCCGGAGCGGAACTCCGGTCAAGACCATCGAGAAGAACCGGGGAAGCATCATCCTGGTCGCCCTGATGATGGACAGCGGATTGGATGTCATCAAAGGTTACCTGAAGAAACTCGAGGAGGGTTCAAAATGAAAAGCGGAATCGTCATGGAAATCAAGAGACGCCATGCCATGGTCTTCAACCAGGACTGCGGCCTGGTCCGGGTTCCCGTTCGCCGGAACATGTTTGTCGGCCAATCGATCGCGCTGGATGCCGATCGCCTGCCCGCCGATGCCAAGGCGGCCACACCGTCCGTCCGGACCATGGCACCGGCCCGCCGCCGGTTTGCGGGGCTCGCCGCGGCCGTCGCCTGCATGGTGCTGCTCGGCACCGGAGGCGTGTTCCTGAACGGGGTCGTCTCGGCCCGCGCCGTGGCCGTCGTGATGTCGGTCGACGTGAACCCGAGCATTGACCTGATGCTGAACCGTGACCACCAGGTCCTCCGGGTACAGGCCCGGAACGAGGAGGCGGCACGGCTGCTCGAAGGCGTCGCCCTCCAGGGGCTTGACTACGAAGCCGCGGTCGAGCGCTGGATCCAGACTCTCCGCGAGCGTTGGGAGGGGGAACTGAGTCAGGTTCTGGTCTCCGCCGCGTTCCTGAAGCCGGACGAAGCGTTCGCCAACGTCTTGCTCGGATTGGAAGAGATCCCCGCGGCCGGACCGCTCGCCGGCCTGGACATGTGGGTGGTCTACAGCAACAACAAACAGGTTGTCTCCGACGCCGAAGCCAACGGGCTCTCCATCGGAAGGCAGCTCCTGCTCAACCTGTCCTACGGGGAGCAGCCCGGCGCCAACCCTTCTCAGATCGCGGACGAGCCGCTTGGCGACATGATCCAGACGATGCTCCGGCGCGGCCAGCCGGACCTGAGCACGGAACCGGCGCAGAACGGCTCGACCACCCGGTCGGCATCCGATCCCGTCGGATCGACTGGAGCGACCATCCGTCAGACCGACCGTGAAACCGTGCAGAGCGGTCAAGGTTCGACCGCGACCAACCGGGAAACCAATCGGGAAACCCAGGGCGGC
>CAZNGQ010000284.1:0-2887 GCA_964572095.1 uncultured Oscillospiraceae bacterium | reverse complement strand
ATGGAAATATTGTGGCGGAGACACAGATGAACGTAGCCATCGGCGGGTTGACTGCGCCATTTTTCTACAGACATCTTGATGGCGCGGAATGGGTGCTGACGCCGGTGAGTCCGGCGGCGATCGTCATTCCCTCCGGCAGCGGTATTACGATCCGGACTTGGAACCGGGATCCGTTCCCGCCGGAAGCCAACGCGGATGAAGATTACACGGATCATCTGTTTGCGGAGATCACCTTTGACCAGTTCGGCCAGTTTGAACTGAGCTACGATGCGGGCGAAGGGCCGATGACGCTTCCCGTGACCGTAGGGCTTCC
Source organism: uncultured Oscillospiraceae bacterium (assembly GCA_964572095.1). GTDB lineage: Bacteria > Bacillota > Clostridia > Saccharofermentanales > UBA5734 > JAAYKS01. The sequence goes on along the minus strand of CAZNGQ010000284.1, from coordinate 2,574 downwards.
TGATGCGGGATTCTACAGCGCGGCTGCAGCTGCGGAAGAGAATTACATCAACGAATTCCATTATGACAACGAGAGCAGGAGCTTTTACTTCATTGCAAGCACCGATATGACGGTCGGCCCGGACTGGACCGCCGAAGTCGAGATCCTGGACGGCGCAGGCCGGGTGGATGTTGCCACGACGGGGGCTTTGGGTGTCTTTCTGGTAACGGTGAGCGAGGCCACGGAGGGCGACGCCCGTTTCCACGGGAAGATCCGGTATTTCGACGGGGCTCATGCCGAGCAATGGCAGGCGGACCGGGATATTCTGCTGTACGAAGCGGAAGAGCCGGGGCTCGTCTATTGCTGGGTCGACTGGAAGAATGCCGAAAACATCAATTATCCGGCCCTAACGGGAGAACCTCCCGCCTATGGCAGCAGGATCGACACCAGCAAAGGAAACTATGTCTTTGCATTTTTCTACAAACACTGGGAGGGCGACGAGGCGACGGGCGATTGGGCCTATACGCCTGTTTTGCCCGATCAGTTGATCGTGACCACGGAGAGTGGCATTACCAGGACGGTGTGGACTCACGAAAACATCGGGAACATTCCGGCGGACGACGGCCAGTACTTCAACTATGTGTTCACGGACATCGGTTTTCCGGCCCTTGGTGATTTCACGATCGGCTACCAAGTCGGCGAAACGCTCTATCAGATGACAGCCCATATCGCCTTGCCGGGCCTTGGGGCTTATACTGCTTCCGGCGGCGGGGAAGAAAACTGGCTCCCGGAAGTGGCTTTCGATGAACTCCGATCCGTATACCTTGTCCCCACAGCGGATCTGTCCACCATGGATCTGAGCCGGTCCACCTTCTATTTGCCCGACGGAGCGGGAGAGATTCCTTATACTTATGACGGGGGAACAAAGACCTTCTCCAAAGCGGGGTATGGTTCGATCGCGGCTCATGAGACCGAAGGCGTCGTGGATTACTTTACGATGGATATTTCGGCCTCGCCTTTTGATCCGGACTTCGACCTGGGGCTTCGTCTCCGCGACGGGAGCGACCAGGAGCTCGTGGGGACCACGATCCGATTTGTGAGCGGCATGCAGGATGCCGACGCCCAGGACAGCGGCGCCACGCTGGCGGCGCCCGGGGCGGCGGGTGAGGAGAACGACACCTCCGCCGCCTTGCCGGCCGTGCCGGCCGGCAGCATCCGCTGGGCCAGCTTTACGGCCGGCGATCCCGGTGCGAACGGCCACCTGTTCAAGCTGGCCGGCGTATGCCCGGGCGCCCGCTTGTACCTCTTCGACAGCGACTGGATCCTGTTGAAAGAAAGCAACCACGAAAACCTGAACGACCGCACTGCCGACATCTGGACCACGGAGCTCACCGGCGGCGCGGTGTATTACCTGGCCGCCCGCAACGAGTCCGATGCGGCCTGGGACCTGACGCTTTCCGCCGGCCTGCGTGCGATCCCGGAAGCGCCTTCTGTTTCCGATCCCTTCTTTGGCACCATGTATACTATGGGAGTCAACGTTTCCGGCGCCTCGGAAGGCCAGCATTACATCCTGTATGCCAAGATCGACGGACAGTGGCAGTGGAAAGGCGATGAACCCTACGATGCCGGCAACGAACCTCGTTTTATCCATCTGTTCGATTTCCTTCAGTCCGGCGAAACCGCCCAGTCCATCGGCGTGGCCATCGGCAGCGACGGCATCGAAAGCTCCATCACCGAGCGCGCGGTGACTGTGGTCCGCCAGGATGGCTTCGGCGCAGAAGCGGCTCATGTCCAATTGATGGCGCAGGTCTCCGAGGGCAGTGACAACGCAGCCCTGCGACTCACGGAAAGAAGCGTAATTGCAGCTGAAACCTATTATCGGCTCCATCACGAAAAGGATTCGGGAGAGTGGGATTATAATGCCAGCTTCTTCGGCGACGGCACGGACGTTGCTCTGGGCGGCGCCCAGATCGATCCTGCGGGGATCTCCGAGGGTGGCCGTTGGGTACTGGCCAAGTATCGGTCCGTCGGCGAAGGCGCCACGTACACGGAATGCTGGGATACGCTTGTCGACACCGGTGAAAGCTTCGGCAGCCTGCAGCGGCTGGATTTCGATCTCTTCCATGCGACGCCGGATACGGAGAATAATCGGGTTGACCTGTCCGTGGAGATCCGGAGCCAAAAACCTGCGGAAAGCCGGGCTGTCGATTTGTTCTATGCACTTTACGACAGCCAGGGCCGCTTGATCGACCTGGTCCTTCGGCCCAAAAGCCTTGGCGCCGCGGGGTTGGACGACGGTGTGTCGATCTCCTTCGATCCTGCCAACCGTCCGGCGCAGTGCAAGGTCTTTGTCTTGAACGAAGTCTGCGGCCCGGAGACCGAGACGCTGGTCAGGACCTTGGAGTATGACGACTGACCAGCGCCGAAATTATTCCAAAAAAGGCAAAAATACGGCTTGTATTTTTGCCTTTTATACTGGAGAATAAGATAATACTACAATTTTTTCGCATCATAACGGAGGTCGGAATCATGAAAAGAAAAGCTTTATCGGTGATCCTTTCCCTCTGCCTTGTTTTGTCTCTGTTTCCCGGCATC
>CAZNGQ010000283.1:0-2895 GCA_964572095.1 uncultured Oscillospiraceae bacterium | reverse complement strand
GTATCGCCATATTTCGGAGGTCCTGGAGGACTGCGGGATCGGGGACTGCTTTATCGTCAAATACGGCAAACCCGTCGTCTATCCCGCCCAAAAACATATTCCGGAAAACGCCGAGCTGATCTATGCCAGCATCGGCGGCCGGCAGATGGCTATTCCGGATACCGTTTCATTCGAGACCGAACGGCTGCTGCCTGAATTCTGCTTCCCGCAGGACCGCCGCGCAACCTGGGTCGTGAAACCCCTGTTTTTTACAAACGAGCATCTCGGCTATATGGTGTTCGAGCCGGTGGGCAACGATACGCGCAATTATGAATCGGTCCGCGGCCAGATCAGCAACACGCTCAAGATCGCGCTGCTGCTGATCCGGCAGAACGAGATCGAGACCAAGCTCGCCAATGCCGTGAACGAACTGCAAGCGTTCAACCAGAAGCTCAATCTCCTGTCGGTGCGCGACGAATTGAGCGGGCTCTACAACCGGCGGGGCTTCTTCGAGGCGGCATCCGGCTTGTTGGGGTTGCGCGAGGAGCCGTTGCAGGAATCCCTGATCGTCTATGCCGATATCGACGGGATGAAGATCATCAACGACACGTATGGCCATGCCGAGGGGGACGAGGCCATCCGGACGACCGCCGACATCCTGGCCAAGGCGTTCCGCGGCAAAGACATCATCGCCCGTATGGGCGGCGACGAGTTCGTGGTGCTGGCCAGGACGCTGACGGACCGGCACATTCCGGTGGTGCGCGAACGGATCCGGCACCTGCTGGAGGAGTACAACCGCACCTCCGGCAAAGAGTACCGACTCGATTTCTCTCTGGGATTCTCCCAGGTGGACTGCCGGTCACAACTGGATCTCGAGGTGCTTCTCAAGATCGCGGATTCCCGGCTGTATGAGGAAAAGCGGCGGAAGCGCGACGAAACCGCGAAGTGACGCGTGTCGCAGTCCCTATTTTCGTTCCCGGTCTGATTTCAGGTATCCGTATCCCTGCGCGTCCATGTCCGCAAGCGGCACGAACCGCAGCGCGGCGCTGTTGATGCAGTAGCGCCTGCCGCCCTCCCCCGCCGGCCCGTCCTCGAACACATGGCCAAGGTGGGAGTCCCCGGCGGCGCTCCGCACCTCGATCCGGCTCATCCCGTGCGTCCGGTCCATGTTCTCCTTGACAGCCAGCGGATCGATCGGCCGCGTGAAGCTCGGCCAGCCGCAGCCGGCGTCGTACTTGTCCCGGGAGCGGAACAAGGGTTCTCCCGTGACTACATCGACATAGATGCCGGGCTTGTCGAACCGGTCGTATTCCCCGGTGAAAGGCCGTTCGGTCGCGCCTTCCTGTGTGACTCGATATTGCTCGTCCGTCAACGCGGCGCGCAGCGCGGCACCCTCCGGCCGTTTCCAGACCGGCCGGGCCATAGAGCGCGGCAACGTGTCGAACGAAATATGGCAGTACCCGTCCGGATTCTTCTCGAGGTATTTCTGGTGGTACTCCACCGCCCGGTCAAAGCGCCGGAGAAGCTCGACCTCCGTGACGACGGGACGCGCGGTTTTTGCGGCGGCCCTGGCCACGGCTTTCCGGATTTCGGGCAGGTCGGACGGATTGTCGTAATAGATCCCGGTACGGTACTGGACCCCGCGGTCATTGCCCTGTCGGTTGGTCACCGTCGGATCGATGATCCCGAAATACCGGTCCAGCAACGCGCCCAACGGCAGGCGATCGGGATCGTACCGGATGCGGACGGTTTCCGCATGACCGGTGTTCCCACGGCAGACCTCCTCATAGGTGGGGTTCTCCGTAGAGCCGTTCGCGTAGCCGACCTCTGTCTCGGCCACGCCGGGAATGCGGGCCAGATAGGCTTCGACGCCCCAAAAGCATCCGCCGGCGAGCCAGATGTCACGCAGTTTCACCGCACTGTAATCCAGCTGGGTGTTCGGGTTGGGCGGCAGTCCATTCGCTTTCATGATCTGCACCTCCAGAGGTGCCGGACGAGAACCGAAACAACATCCCACGGCACACCCGCCCGTCCGGTCGGAAGGGATCCATGAGTCTTCTCCATCCTATCGGCTGGAACGGGATATCACAGTATCACCGGTAACAACCGGCACCGGTGGTCTGTCGGACGGTTATTTTACGGCATTATTTGTCGCGTGGCGTTTCCGGATGTACAGATCGGTGTCGGCCTGCCGGATGACCCGCTCGGGCTGGATGTCCTGGCCATGAACCGCGACGGTGTGCCCCAGATAGAGCTCCAGCCCGGATCCGGTGGCATGCCGGTACGCCTCAAGCCGTTCGACGATCTGCTGCCGGTAGGACTCGAACCGGCTCTCCGAAGCGTTCTTCACCAGGACGACGAACTCGTCCCCGCAAAAACGTCCAAGAATGTCATCCTCGGAAAAGACTGCGGCCAGAATGTCTGCCGTAGCCTTGATTGCCTTGTCGCCCTCGGGATAGCCCTGCTTGCGGTTGATGATCTTGAGCCGGTCGATATCGACATAAATCAGCAGGTCGGTCCCGCCGTCCGCGTCGGTGCTGTCCAAATAGCGGCCGGCATACTTCAGCACCCCCCTGCGGTTGAGAAACCCGGTCAGCGCATCGGTGACCGAAGTCTTCTCGATGAGCTGGTTGGTCTCCCGCAGTTCTTCGACCGACCGGGCCAGATCGGACTCGATCGCCTTTTGCCTGTTCATCATCAGCGCGAACTGGAGGGAGTCGGCGATCTGTCCACGGAACTCCTCGAACTGCCTCGTGTCGTTGTCGATCGCCTCGAAAATAATGTAGCCGTATTGCTCATCGCGGAAAAACAGCGGCTTGATCAGGTCGGTCACCCGGTGCGGGTACGACAGAAAAGGCTCGGGCAGCAGATCGGCGGTCGGAAAGACCGTGTTCTCGGTCTGCTGGAGCCGGCGGC
>CAZNGQ010000282.1:0-2908 GCA_964572095.1 uncultured Oscillospiraceae bacterium | reverse complement strand
CCCCGCGGTCGAGCGGGAATCCAGGGCGGTCAATACGGTGTTGCGGTAGGATCTGCCCGGACGCTGTCCCTTTTTCTCCGGATGGGGTATGGTAGATCTACCGATCGAATCGGCACCACGGAGGAAACCATATGCAAATCACAAACGAAGCCCGCGACATCCTGCTCGACGTGATCCGGGCCAACGGCAAGGACGCGCTTCTGGTAACGGAAAAAGCGTCCGACTGCGGCCACACCTCGCTGCTGATCTCACTGGCCAGCCGCACGGAGTCCGACCTGCCGGTTCTGATCAACGGGGTTTCCGTCCTCATGGACGGACCGGCCGCGGCGAGGGCGGAGACGGTCACGCTGTCCACGCAGGACGGCCGATTGGTCATCCTGGACGACTTTGTCCATGACCACGGGGATGACGACGAGGAGGACGACGCCTGACCGATGGGGCGTTGCCGGCGGTACAAAAAAAGCACCCGCCGGCCAATCGCCGACGGGTGCCGCCAAGTCTTCCTGGCACGTCTCCGTGCCATTCCCCGAAGTCCGGGCTATTTGACCTCCACGTTGTCCAGAATGCTTTCCTGATCCGCTGCCAGATTGTCAAAGGTGCTCGCCAGATCCCCGAAGGTCAGCGTATACAGGTCGTCGCCAACGAATACATAGACATACCGGTACTTCATGTCCATACCGGCAATCTTGCAGGTGATCTTGAGCGAACGGGCGTCCAGCCCTCCGACCTTAAGGCTGTCCGGGCCCTCGAGCAGCTGGTAGCCGGTAAAGCTTTTTGCATAAATGGCGGTCGCTTCGTCGACCACACCGTCCAATGTCTTGGCTGCAAAGGGTTCGATCTGGCCAATGAAACTCTGGGTGCCTTTCAGGTACTGGTGCAGCGAGGTGGAACCCTCGACTTTGTCCCATCCTTCCGGCATCGTGACCATAAGCTGTTTGCCGCTCGTCACGGTCGGTGCGGGCGTCGCTTCTGTCGTTCCTGCGGGGGAGGCGGTTCCGCCGCAGCCTGCGGCCAGGAGCAGGGAGACCGACAAGACCAGTACGAGCAGGATGCGATTCCGTTTCATGACAACAGTCCTCCGACTCACATCGTATTCACCCGGTTCCGTTTGGCCGGGTGATTTTCAGTATAGGTCGGATGGAAGGCGGGGCATAGAAAGCAACGCGTCCGGTTTATGTAAGTATCGGGGTGCGTGAAGCGGCAGCTTCAGACGGTTTTGATGTGGGTTTTCCGGTAGTGGGAGGGCGACATGCCGACGTGCTTCCGGAACTGCGCGACATGATGGCTGTTGTAGTCGGTACCGCATGCCGCAAACGCCTGTGCCACCGAGAGGTTGACGTCCTGGAGGGCTTCCCGGATATGGGTGAACCGGACCTCGAGGTAGTACTCCCGGGGTGTAAACCCCGCATCCTCGCGGAACATCCGGACGAATCGGGAAGGACTCAGACCCGCGGCCCGCGCTGCCGCCGCCGCACAGAACGGCTCGCGCCAGTGGGACTCGATGTGTTCGCGCCCCCGCTGCACCTCGCGCCGCTCGCGCAATCGCCGCACCGGGATGAACACGCTGACGACGTATGCCAGGCGGTCTCCTTCAAACAGCGGAAACGAAGAGACGTCGTGATACAGGCTGAGGAAGGCGTATTCCTTTTTGTAGCGCGTCCCGACCATCCCCCGGTTGGGGAACTCGAGATTCGGCGTGAACACCGTCTCGCCGGTGAACGCGCGGCGGATGTGCTCGTCAAGGCCCCACCGCTCCAGCGATTCCTCCTTGAGGATGTTGTACTGTCCGATCGACGCTTCGGCGACGCCGTCCAGGGTTCCCTCCATAAACGCGTGGTTCGCGTAGACCATAAACCCTTCCGCATCGGTGATGTTGATGCGGAAGGGGAACCGGTCGAACATCTCCCGGAAAACCGACGGGTCGACTTCCTTCGTCGCGGGGCGGTCTGCGGCCGCCATGTCCGGCTCTCCGCGGCGGCGCGCGTCCCGGGGTCGGGGGGCGTCCGCGGGGATCGCGTAGGAACGGTTGAACCGGATCGCTCCGTCGACCGAACCTTTTTGGCACAGCAATTGCACCAGGCGATTGGTCACGCCCCATTTGCCGGCCGCTTCGCGTGTCGTAATGTAATCCATCCGCTGTACCGTCCTTTAGTGCTCCATCGCAGTATATTTCGTTTGAACGAAAAATGATAGCGGGTGCGCAGCTGCAAGATTGCTGTCATGCAGAAACTAGACGGATCGCCCTTGGGATACATCGACGACGTATGTGTGACTATCTCATGGTATCACGAAGCTGTAGTGGGGTATCCCGGGCTGGCGACGAGGGTCCTGGGGAACTGGCCGATGTTCACCGATCACGGCACGTTCATCATCACGACAGCCGGGTACGAGTAAACCCAGATGCTGATCCGCATCCCTTGGGACAAGCCGGAGTGCACATTGTTCTGGCGGAAATAGGGAAGCGGGCAATTGTGACTGGAAGCAGCCTCCTCCCAAACGAATGATAAGATGGGGAAGTGAACGTGACACTCTTGCCGCCTTCTCCCGATCAAGGAGGCGGTACCCGCCCGTCGAGGAGGCATATCATGACAAGCCGAAACCAGCTGAAAATAGTCGGTACCCTGATGGCTTTGCTGGTCCTGCTGGCCGGTATCCTGCTTTCCACCTCGCTGCTCCCCGATCGGCCGGCCATCCAGACCACTGCCGCGACAACTCCCCCGTCCACGCCCCCGACGACCACGTCCGCTCCGGCGGAAAAACCGGGCTACGACCTCTCGCTCCCGTCGCTGGCTGCGACGTACCGGGACAGTTTCCTGCTCGGCAATGTCGCCTCGACCGGCGCGCAGATCAATCCGGACAACACGGCCATGTTCACATACCACTACAACGTGATGACCGCCGAGAACCA
>CAZNGQ010000281.1:0-2929 GCA_964572095.1 uncultured Oscillospiraceae bacterium | reverse complement strand
CCTGGCCGATGACGGTGATGACGGCATTTTGATCGGATTGGGTGGTCATGTTCTTTCCTCCGATAGTATCAGCCGGCCCGGGGCGCGGCGGGATGGGTCAGATCGGGTAGATGCCAAGCGGCTGGGCGATCTCGACATGATCATAGAAGGCTTTCGCCTCAGCGAGGGTTTCCGCGGGATCGTTCATCGGCATCAGATGGGAGAGGATGAGTCGCTTGACGCCGGTTTGCTTCGCGGTTTCGGCGCATTCGCGTGCGGTCAGGTGGCCGACGTTCTCCGCGCGCTGCCGCTCGAGCCGCCCGGCGTCCATGACGGCCAGATCCGCGCCGAACACCATGTCGGCGACGGCCGGGCACATGCGGGTGTCTCCGGTATAGGCGAATGTCCGCCCTGCCGCAGTGACGCGTATCCCGTAGCTCTCGACCGGATGGTCGCCGCGCAGGAAGCGGATGTCCATGCCGGCGAACTCAATCCGGGTGTCCGGTCCGATGGTATGCAGGTCGAGGGTGTCGTCGGCGGCCGGAACCAGTTCGGCAGGCCCTCCGGGCAGGTACGCCGAGAGGTTCGGCATCGCGGTGCGGAACTTCCTGGTCAGTCCGATCGCATAGCGCACAATTGGCAGGTCCGCCATATGGTCATAGTGAAGATGGGACAGGATCAGCAGGTCGACCGACTCGATCGGCAGGAAGCGGAAGAGCCCGGAAAGGACGCCCGAACCGCAGTCGATCAGGATGTTTTTCCCGTTGCTTCGCAGCAGGTACCCGGATGTGGCCTCGCCTGGCAATGGAAACGCGCCGCAGCGGCCCAGAATGGTCAGTTCCATCGTTTTGTCCTCCCGCTCGTCAACGGTTGTCGCCATCTTCATCCTGCTCCGGGAAAACCATCTCGTCAATGTACCGGTCCGAGAATCCCGGACTGGATGAAAGCTCGACGTATTCCGTGCTGTCCGCGATTTTCGAAGCCTGGTCAAGCGCCTGCATGGACAGCAGGCACATTGACGCGCCGATCCCGGCCGTGTTTCCCGCGGCACGGATGCGACCGGCGAATGCGCGCGGCAGGAGGCCGATGGCGATCGCGCTGTCCGGGTCCAGGTAGTTGCCGAATCCGCCGGCCAGATAGATCTCGTCCACCTGCTCCGGCCGCACACCCGCGACGGAAAGCAGTGTACCGATCCCGGCCGCAATCGCGGCTTTTGCGTTCTGGATCTCGCGGATGTCTTCCTGCCGCAGCAGGATCCGACGTCTGGCCGGATGGCCGGTTCCTTCCTCCAGCACAAAAGCGGGTTGTCCGTTGTTGTCGATCACGCGCGCGCCCAAAGGGCCGGGATGCGAGGGCTCCAGCCGGCCGGCAAACGTGACCAGCCCGCTTTCAAGCAATACCCGCACCGTGTCGAGGATTGCCGATCCGCAAAGTCCGGTCGGGCCTCCGCCCGGCCTGTTCGCGAGATGTCCAAGTTCGCTGCCGATCCAGGTGTAGCCGAGGTCGCCGTCCTGCAGGAAGACATGATCGATCGCTCCGGCCACCGCACTCATGCCGAACTGGATATTGGCCCCCTCGAACGCGGGTCCGGCGGCGGTCGAACAGGCGATCAGGCGTCCGCCGGCCGCAAGCGCGATCTCCCCGTTGGTTCCGATGTCGATCAGCATCCGGATTCTGCCGTTGTCGGCTTCCATCCCGCAGGCCAGGATGCCGCAGACGATGTCGGCGCCGACATAGGCGGAAACCGAGGGAAGCAGGCAGCACAACGACCCGCCGGTGTGCGTAAGCCCAAGCTGGGCAGACGGCAGGAGGACCGAGGAGGTAAAGGCAGGAATGAAGGGCGCTCGGGCGATCGCGGACGGATCGACGTCGGCGATCAGGTGCAGCATGGTGGTGTTGCCCGCGATCATGTACAGGTTGATCTCATCCAGCTGGACATCCTCGCCCTTTCGGACAGCGTCCGCGGCAAGGGCGCTGGCCAGCTCGAGAATGGCTGCGCAGACGCGCTCTTTCATCATGGACTGGTCGTGCCGGGACGCGGACGCGGCGCCGATCCGGCTGATCACATCCGCGCCGAACGCGCGCTGCGGATTGGGCATGGCACGGTGGCCGAGAGGCTTGCCTGTCCCCAGATGGAACAGGTAGGCGGCCAATGTCGTCGTTCCGATATCCAGCGCGACGCCATACGGGCCGGTCGCACCGTTCTTGACAAGGTCCAGGACTTCGCCGGTATCCCGGCGGACAATGTAGGCTATACGTCCTGCTTGCTCCCGGATCCGGCCCGGGAGTTTGCGAAGGACGTTCAACGGCAGGATTCGGCCGGTTTCCGATGCAAAACGCCTGGAATCCGATCGCTGGTCCGTCAAGGTCGGCATGGGCAGCGTGTATTCTTCCTCCGCCACAAGCGGATCGAGCGAAACCGAGAGCCCGGCCGAATCGGTCAGGATCTTGGCTGCCGTGTCATCCGGCAGCAACAGGACGATCGGGCCGTCGCCGGGCCGTCCCGCAAGCACATCCGACACCATCGTACGGCAGGCGAGGACCTCGCCCGCTCCCTGAACGGAAATCCGGCATCCCCCGCAGTTTCCATGTCCGCCGCAAGGCGCCGGGAAATCAATGGGAAAACGACGCAGGATGTCCAGCAGCCGGGATTCCGGTTCCGCTTGCGTCCGGATGGTCTCACCATTGGTCTTGATTTCGATTTCCAACATGTTCCCCTTTGTCCGACCGGCTGATTTCTGAAAAGAATTATATCACAAGGGGCTGTTCATCCTGAGCGGAAGACGCCTCTCCGGACATCTTGCCGCTGCGCAAGACACACCATCCCGTGATGATTGCCAGGATCGACGCTCCGCCGATGATGGTAAGCAGCCCCGGTTTCTCGCCCCTGACGACAAACACCCATACCGGATTGAGCAAAGGTTCGAGAATCGGAATCAGGATCAGTTCC
>CAZNGQ010000280.1:0-2954 GCA_964572095.1 uncultured Oscillospiraceae bacterium | reverse complement strand
CCGGCCGTCGTCGATCAGATCGCCTTTGTGGCCGCCGTCGATCCGGACCGGATCACTGCCGCGCTCGGGATCGCGCCGGACAAGCGGTCGGACCGTCTGCCGGTCGACTGCGTCGACGCAGGCCTGGTCACGCTGATCGTGCCGCTGGCGGAACTCGCGGACGTGATCGGAATGCATCCGGACGAGCGGCAGCTCAACGTGTTCTGCATCGAAAACGGATTCGACATCGTCCTCGTTTTTTCCCTGGAGACGGCTAATCCCTGCCACCACGCGCATACACGGGTCTTCGCCCCGAAATACGGCTATCTCGAGGATCCCGCGACGGGATCGGGCAACAGCGCGCTCGGTGCCTATCTGCTCAAGAACGGGCTGTGGGACGGCGGCGACATCTCCATCGAGCAGGGCGGGGAGGACGTCGTATACAACATCGTCCGGCTGTCCACGCAGGGGGACGGCATCCTGTTCGGCGGCAGCGCGACGGACCGGATCGCGGGAGTGTATTTTCTGTAATTGGAAGCGCCTGGAACCACAGCGATCCGGTCCGGCAGGACTCATGTCTTTCACGATGGTCGACGATGTAATTGACAGCGTCGTGTGTCACAATAAAACCAATGGCATGCGCAACACCGTCTTCAGCCGTGTTGTGCCGGATCGGATGAAAACCATGTCAATGACGGATGAATTTTCGGGAATCGAAATGCCGGTCTCGACGACGGGATCTGCAAACAATGAAGCCGTGCAGCTGAACCGGCTCTTCGACCTGAGCGTCGAAATGCTCTGCGTGGCCGACACCGATGGCTACCTGATCCGGGTCAATCCCACCTGGACACGCGTCCTGGGGTATACTCCGCAGGAACTGAACGGGATGCGCTTCCTGGACCTGGTCCATCCGGACGACGTGCAATCGACCCTGGACATCGTCTCCCGTCTGGTCCGGCAGGAATCCGTCGTGAATTTCATCAACCGGTACCGGCACAAGGACGGATCCTGGCGGTACATCGAGTGGTTTTCCCAGCCGGAGGGCCGGCTGGTGTATGCCGCGTCCCGCGATGTCACGGAGCGGCTGAACTACGAGAGGGAACTCCGGGACAGCAGGGAGCAGTACCGTGCGCTGTTTGAAAACGCGATCGACGGCATCTCGGTCATCCAGGACCGCCGGTTCGTGCTGAACAATCCCAAGATGTGCCAGCTGACCGGCTTCGCTGCCGATGATCTGGTCCGCATGAACATCATGGACCTCGTACACCCGGACGACCGTGATGCGGCCATCGCTTCACACCTTCGCCGTCTGGAGGACGCGTCCTGGAACGAGACGGTGGAGATCCGTTTGACCTGCAGGAACGGGGCTATTATCTGGGTGGAAGTCGGCGGCACCCAGATCCACTGGAACGAAGCACCGGCGGTCCTCACATTTTTCAAGGACATCACCAACCGGAAAAAAACGGAATCCGAGCTGCGCACCAGCGAGGAGAAATACCGGATGCTTGCGGAATGGGCGTCCGACGTCATCTGGGTCCACAATCTCACCCGGAGGGAATTCACGTACATCAGCCCGTCGGTCGAGCAGCAGCGGGGTTTCACCGTGGAAGAGGCCGCGCGGCAGACGCTCCAGGAGGCGCATTCTCCGGAATCCGTGACCAGCACACTCGAGGCGTTCCGGCGGGAGATGGATCATTTCGTTTCGCATCCCGAAGACCAGCGGGTTTATGTCAACCAGGTCCGGCAGACGGTAAAGGGCGGCGGCTACAAATGGATCGAGACCGCGACGCGGTATCGCAGAAATGAAATGGGCGAGATCGAGGCGATCGGGGTGAGCCGGGATATCGACGAGCGCAAGCTTGCGGAGGAGAAGATCCTGCAGCTCAGCCTGCACGACCAGCTGACCGGCCTGTACAACCGCCGTTTTTATGAGGAAGAGCTGAAGCGTCTCAACACCCGTCGAAACCTGCCGACCACGCTGGTGATCGCGGATGTCAACGGCCTCAAACTGGTGAACGACGCATTCGGGCACCTGGCGGGCGACCGGCTGCTGGTCCGTGTAGCGGAGATCATACGCGGCGTCAGCCGCGCCGACGACATCATCGCCCGGATCGGCGGCGACGAGTTTGTCATGCTTCTGCCCAAGACCGACTCCGACGAGGCGGAAATCATCGTCCGGCGTATCCGTCAGGTGATCGCGACGGATGTCTCGCAGCCGGCCGTCCTGTCCGTATCGTTCGGATGGGCGACCCGGCGGAGTCTCGACGAGATGATGGAGAGCGTCTTCACAGAGGCCGAAAACGGCATGTACCGCAGCAAGCTGACGGAAAGCAGCAGCATGCGCAGCGAAACCATCAAGATCGTTACAAACACCCTGTACCGCAAAAGCCCGACGGAACAATCGCACGGCAGGCGGGTCAGCATGATGTGCGGAGCCATCGCGCAGGCGTTGGGGCTGAGCGCCGACGAGGCCAGGGAGATGATCACCGCGGGCCTGCTTCACGACATCGGCAAGATCGCGCTGGACGAGCGGCTGCTGGACACACCGGTTCCCCTGACGGACGAGGATTGGGTCGAGATCCGCCGGCACCCGGAGATCGGGTACCAGATCCTGCGCGCCTCCAGTGAATTCACCGGCATCGCCGCCTCGGTCCTGTCGCATCACGAGAAAATGGACGGTTCCGGTTATCCGCAGGGGATCCGCGGAAACGACATCCCGCTGGGGTCCCGGATCCTGGCCGTGGCCGAAGCCTTTGACGAGATGACCTCGGATCGCAAGTACCGGAAGAACCTGAACGAGAAAGACGCTGCGATCGAGATCTACCACGGCGCGGGCAGGCAGTTCGACGAATCCGTCGCTCGGGCGTTTGTCGAACGGGTGCTAGGAAAATCCTGGGGCGAAGCGACCTGAACCGACGGATAACATATCGGTTTCACATATTGAAATGCGCAGATAAATGTTGAATACTGGATCT
>CAZNGQ010000279.1:0-2970 GCA_964572095.1 uncultured Oscillospiraceae bacterium | reverse complement strand
GTATGTCCGAATCGCGCCCCGCAAGGTCTCCATCGTCGCCACGATGATCCGGGGTAAAGGGCTGGACGAAGCATATGCCATCCTGATCTACACGCCCAAGATGGCGTCGCCCGTTCTGCTCAAGCTGCTGAAATCGGCTGAGTCCAATGCCGTGAACAACAATGAGATGGCTCGCGACAACCTCTTCGTCGCCGACTGTATCGCAAACCAGGGTCCGATGATCAAGCGGGTCATCCCCAGGGCGAGAGGCGGATCGGCGCAGATCCACAAGAAGACAAGCCATATCACGGTTGTTCTCAAGGAAAGGAACTGAGGAGGTAGCCAATGGGCCAGAAGGTAAATCCCCATGGATTCAGGGTCGGCGTCATCAAAGATTGGGATACGAGATGGTATGCGGACAAGAAGAATTTCAGCCGCTATCTCGTCGAAGATAAGAAGATCCGTACCTACCTGAAAAAAGAATGCTTCAACTCCGGCGTCTCGCGCATCGAGATCGAGCGCAAGGGCGATGAGAAAACCACGGTGACCGTCCATACGGCCAAGCCGGGCATCATCATCGGCCGCCAGGGCGCCGGCATCGACGCTCTCAAGAAGAAGCTGCAGAGTGAATTCGGCCGTGAACTCTTCATCAACGTGATGGAGATCAAGCAGCCGGACTGCGAAGCCCAGCTGGTGGCGGAAAACATCGCCGATCAGCTCCAGCGCCGCATCTCCTTCCGCCGGGCGATGAAACAGACCATGAACCGGACGATGAAAATGGGCGCCAAGGGTATCAAGACCATGTGCAGCGGCCGTCTCGGCGGCGCTGAAATCGCTCGCGTCGAGCATTACCACGAAGGTCGGATCCCCCTGCAGACCCTGCGCGCGGACATCGACTACGGCTTTTCCGAAGCCGTGACCACGTACGGCCGCATCGGCGTCAAAGTCTGGATCTACAAAGGCGAGGTATTCCCCGTGCCCCGCAAGCCTCAGACCGCAGAAGGAGGGGACGAGTAATGCTGCTTCCGAAAAGAGTCAAGTTCCGTAAACAGCATCGCGGCAGGATGAAGGGCAAAGCCACTCGTGGCAACTTTATCGCGTATGGCGAGTTCGGACTCGTCTCTACCGAGCCCTGCTGGATCACAAGCAACCAGATCGAAGCCGCCCGTGTCGCCATCAACCGTTTCATCAAGCGTGGCGGCCAGGTATGGATCAAGATCTTCCCCGACAAGCCGGTGTCCTCCAAGCCCGCCGAAACCCGAATGGGTTCCGGCAAAGGATCTCCGGACCATTGGGTGGCTGTCGTCAAACCCGGCCGCGTCCTGTTCGAGATCGCGGGCGTGTCGGAAGAGGATTCCCGCGAAGCACTCCGCCTTGCCGGACACAAGCTGCCCTGCAAGACAAAGATCATTGCCAAGGAAGAGGAGGTGGGCGCCGATGAAGCCAACTGAAATCCGCGGAAAAACTGCCAGCGAGCTGAACGACGAACTGGCCGCCCTCAAGCAGGAGCTTTTCCGTCTTCGCTTCCAGCACGCCGTCAACCAACTTGAGAATCCCCTTCAGCTCAAACAGGTCCGCCGGGACATCGCCCGCGTCAAGACCATTCTCCGCGAGCGCGAGCTCCAGGGCGTCAAGGAATAACGGGAGGAAAGACCGATGAGCGATAGAAACCTTCGCAAAACCCGCGTTGGCGTCGTCCGAAGCGACAAAATGGACAAGACCGTGGTAGTGGATATCGTGGAGCACGTCCGCCATCCGCTCTACAAGAAAATCGTCAAGAGGACCTACTCCCTCAAGGCGCACGACGAAAAGAACGAGTGTGCCGCAGGGGACAAGATCCGTATCATGGAAACCCGTCCGATCAGCAAAGACAAGCGCTGGCGCCTGGTGGAGATCGTCGAAAAGGCGAAATGATCCATCGTGATCCAGGGACAGGGAAGGAGGAACGCAACGCATGATCCAGGTTCAAACCGTTCTCAGATCCGCCGACAATACCGGCGCCAAGGAGCTTATGTGCATCAAGGTGCTGGGAGGGTCGTGGCGTAAATTCGGTAATATCGGCGACGTCATCGTCTGCTCGGTTCGCGAAGCCTCTCCGGGTGGCGTAGTCAAGAAGGGCGAGGTCGTCAAGGCCGTCATCGTCCGGACCAAGAAGGGCATTCGCAGGGCGGACGGATCCTACATCCGTTTCGACGAGAATGCGGCCGTCATCATCAGGGACGACAAGAATCCGCGCGGTACCCGCATCTTTGGTCCCATCGCCAGGGAACTGAGGGACAAGGACTATATGAAAATCCTGTCTCTCGCCCCTGAGGTTCTGTGAGGAGGCACGCGGATATGGCAAAAGTACATGTCAAGAAAAACGATTCCGTCTTTATCCTGAGCGGTAAGGACGCCGGCAAGACCGGCAAGATCCTGGATGTCTTTCCGGACGACAGCCGTGTCGTCGTGGCGGGAGTCAACATCATCTCCCGGCATACCAAGCCCAAGGGCCAGTACCAGCAGGGCGGAATCATCCATCGCGAGGCTCCGGTTCACAGTTCCAACGTCATGTTGGTCTGCCCGAAGTGCGACCGTCCCACCCGCATCGGACGCACGATCCAGGAGAACGGCGACAAGGTGAGGATCTGCAAGAAGTGCGGCGCCGTCATCGACGTCGTCACCACAGCCAAGACCCCGGCGGGCAAGTGACACAGGGAGGCAGCAGAATGGCAAGGCTTAAAGACAGGTTCCGGAAAGAGATCGTACCGGCTCTTCAGGAGAAGTTCCGCTACAAGTCTCCCATGCAGACCCCGAGGCTCGAGAAAATCGTGCTCAACATGGGGCTGGGAGATGTAAAGGAAGTCCCGAAGTCGCTCGAGGCCGCAGTGAACGACATGTCCATCATCGCCGGACAGAAAGCGGTCATCACCAAGGCAAAGAAGTCCGTATCGGCGTTCAAGCTCCGCGAGGGCATGAATGTCGGATGCATGGTCACCCTCCGCGGCGACC
>CAZNGQ010000278.1:0-2971 GCA_964572095.1 uncultured Oscillospiraceae bacterium | reverse complement strand
ATTCATCGCCCCAGATGCGGACCTCGACCCGGGTGCCGTCGGGTTGGAGCAGGGGCAGGATCTCGCCCGCAACCGGAGCTGCCTGCGCCGGTGCAGCTCCGAGAAAACAGGCCCACGCGACGAGAGCCACGAGCCCGCCGGCTCGTGACCCGGTGCAGTATGCCGCGCAAGCCCTGTGGTGGCCCAACACACGTCTCCGTACGAACTTACTGATATCGACTATTGTCCGATGTGCCTTCCCTGTACGCAAGCCGAATCAGCATTATCGGAGCAGCCTGTCGTCACTTTCGGGAATGCCGGGCATCCGCCGCCGGCCCCGGCCGTTGCCGGCAGCATGTCGATACGCCTCGTCGCCCGGTGAGAAGCCAACGATTCAGGGCGTGCAATCCGGATCCGCAAGTGCCGCGGCCCCGCTGAAGCACCTTTGCATGATTGCAAAGTCGGACTGGTCCACGTCCAGGTCGGGCTCCATGTCCGCCTCGTCGCAGCCGTCCGGAACAGGCTGGACGTTGGGGCCGGTGAAACAGTTGTAGAACATGTCGAAATCGGTGCCATTGACGTGGCCATCATGATCCAGGTCGCCGGGAACCGGCACGACCGTCAAGGTCACGGGGATCGTCTGTGAGGCCGCCTGCTTGCTGCTGATCGTGATCGTAGCGCTATAAGTGCCGATCGCCATGTTCGCCGTGGGGTAGCTGACCGTAATCGTGTCCGAGCCGCTGGGAATGTCGCCGCTCGTGGCGCTCAGGTTCACCCACGTGCCGCCGGGCGGATCGGTGACAAGGCTGAGGTCGTAAAGCAGCCACGCGTTCCCGGCTCCGCTGTTCGAGATGCTGAATGTCTGGCTGGGGACGGAGCGACCGCTGCGCACGCTTTGCGACAAGGTGGTCGGCGACCGCGAAATTGTTCCGATGACGAATTGACGCAGCTCGTCCAGCGTGCCGTTGAATACGTCGAGGTCGACTCTCGTGCCGATGCCGGGAACACTCGGAAAACCGGACGTATTGCCGTTGTTGGAGTACTGCCAGAAGGCCCATGCGGAGAACACTCCGATGCCGGCGGGCGGATCGATGCCTTCAGTTCGCACCCAGGATTCGGTGAGCGGGTTCAGCCAGTTTGCAACCCAGAAGCTGCGCGACGCCACACTGGAGTCGAAGCGACTGGATGAGTAACTGCTGTTCGAGTAGATCATGGCCTCGACGCCCGTCTCGCTCTTGACCCTGTCGATCCAGTCGTTCGCCCATTGCGACAGTGTGGGCTTGTCGAACGCCGCTGAGACCCCTTCCACATCAAGCACCGGGCGCATGTAGCCCGGCACAATGTAGTTGCGCGCATGAGCCTGATCGAGGAAGTAGTTGGCCTCGTACACCGCGGTATACGAGTCCGGCGTGGCATAGTGATAGGCTCCCGCGTACAAGCCGGCGTTCTTGGCCCGCGTCATGTTGTTGGCGAAATAGGGATCCGGCTCCCCCCCCGTGGAGTCCAGGTGACTCGCCCTGACGAACACGAAGGTCCGACCGCTGGATGAGGCAACCGTGTTCCAGTTCGTCTGCGAGATATTGCCTTGCCAGTAGGACACATCGATCCCGATCGGCCGCTCTGCGGTCGCCGTGGATGCGAACAGGCTTCCAAACAGGAACACGATTGCGCACAGACTGCGGAACAGTCTCACGGGTTGAACAGACCGTCGCTGGTGCTGCATGGCTGCTCCACTGGAGATGAACGTCGTATTCCTCAAACTCCGCTCGAAAGATTATATCACCGTCGGCGGCCGGTCTCAAAGCGGGATCGGGAGGTTCCGGCGTGCCCGAAAAGAACGGCCCCAGGCCTCTTACTACATCGATTTAAGGCCGACGAGCGGGCAGGCAAAGCGGTTCGGTTTTACGGACGTTCTCAGGCGGCGTACATGTGGGATGCGGGAGTCTATGCATTCATTCGCAGAGCGATGGCGGTGATATCGTCGACCGACCATGGCGGGATGTGGGGGGACTTGGCCAAATCCTCGATGACTGCGAATGCGGCCCCCGGGCCTTCGACCGCAAGCTGCATGAGCCAGTCGCTGTCCAGGATCGTCGGCTCGGTGGACGCGCTGGACGGCCCCAGCACAAGGGCCTCCAGTCCGTCCGTGTAGAAGAGCAGGAGGTCGCCGGGATGGAGATCCTCGCTGGCCACCTCAAACCGCTGGTTATCGAGGACGCCGATCAGGCCGCCGGAGGTTCGCAGGCAACGTGGGGCCTCTCCGGGGCGGATCAGGACCGGATAGGGCGCACCGCCGCGAGCCCAGCGGATCCGGCTGTTCGTGCGGTCGAAGATCGCGTGCAGGCCGGTGATGAACTGGCAGCCGGAAAGATTGGTCGCGAGCAACTCGGCGTTCAACCGGCCCAGGAGTTCGTCCGGCTCGATGAGTCGGTAACGCCCGTCGACGATTTCTTTTCCCCGCAGCGAGTTCTTGATCAGAATGGTGAGCAGGGCCGCCGGCAGTCCGTGCCCGGTGGCATCCGCGATCGAAAACCCGAACCGCTCTTCATCGAGGCGGGCGACCTCGTAAATGTCCCCGCTGACATGGTCCGCCGGGATGAAGAGCGTCGACACCTCCAGGGGCCAGGAGTCGATGTCAGGGTTGGGCAGCAGGTCATGCTGGATCTGCCCGGCGAGACGAAGCTGTTCGTCCCGCTGGCGAGCGCCGCAAGTCAGTTCGGCATCCCGCCGACGAAGCCTCTCGAGTTCGTCGCGCATGCGCTGCAGCGGGCGCCGCACCTCGCAGAGCGCCTTGATGCGTCCGGTGATCTCCTCGACCGTCATGTTGGCCGTCGCGACCTCGGTGGCCGGAAGACGCCGGGTCATGACTGCCGTCATCGCGTCCGATCCCGCGAATTCGTCGGCCTCCGGGGGCCCCTCGGGTCGCAGGATCATGGGGATCGCGGCGTCCAGCGCACTGCCGCCGGCGGCGAGGATCTGCCGGCCGGCCTCG
>CAZNGQ010000277.1:0-2974 GCA_964572095.1 uncultured Oscillospiraceae bacterium | reverse complement strand
TGGAACCATATCTCTCGGAACAGTGGTTCGTCCGCATGAAGCCGCTGGCCGAGCCCGCGATCCAGGCGGTGCGGAACGGGGAGACCCGCTTTGTGCCGGAGCGTTTTGACAAAATCTATTTCAACTGGATGGAAAACATACGCGACTGGTGCATCTCCCGCCAACTGTGGTGGGGACACCGGATCCCCGCGTACTACTGCGAGTCCTGCGGCGAAACCGTCGTGTCGCGCGGGACGCCGGTGTCCTGCCCGTCCTGCGGCGGCCATCTGAAGCAGGACGAGGATACGCTGGACACCTGGTTCAGTTCCGCGCTCTGGCCGTTCTCCACACTCGGCTGGCCGGAAGAAACCGCGGACATGGCGAAGTTCTATCCCACCAGCGTCCTGGTCACAGCCTATGACATCATCTTTTTCTGGGTCGCCCGCATGATCTTTTCCGGTATTGGCTATACCGGCCAAACGCCGTTCCACACCGTGTTCATGCATGGGCTGATCCGGGATCCGCAGGGCAAGAAGATGTCCAAATCGCTTGGCAACGGTGTCGACCCGCTCGATATCATCGACCAGTTCGGCGCGGACGCGCTGCGATACGCTCTGGTCAACGGGAGCGCGCCTGGAAACGACCAGCGTTTCCAGCCGGACAAGGTTGAAGCCGGACGCAATTTCGCGAACAAGGTCTGGAACGCCTATCGGTTCGTCATCATGAACCTGGACGAGGACGGCGTCCTTCCGGACCCCGACCGGACCAGCCTGCCCGATGAGGACAAGTGGATCCTGTCCCGGCTCAATACCATCACATCCGAGATGTCGGCAAACATGGAAAAGTACGAGTTGGGCATCGCGCTGGCGAAAATCTACGGCTTTATCTGGGAGGAATTCTGCGACTGGTACATCGAAGTCGCCAAGCCGCGCCTCTCCGACCGGGAGAACCCCACCCGCGCCCTGGCCCAGAGCGTGCTGGTCACGGTTCTGTCGGCGGCCATGAAGCTGCTGCATCCTTTCATGCCGTTCCTGACCGAAGCGGTGTACACCGGCCTGCCGGGAACCAGCCCGACGATCATGACGTCCGACTGGCCGAAGGCGGACCCCGCGAGGGACTTCTCCGTCGAGGAAAAACGGATGAGGATCGTCATGGACGGCATCCGTGCCATCCGGAACGTCCGCACGGGAATGAACGTCCCGCCGACCCGGAAGGCGGGCATCCTTGTGGTTTCGCAGGATCCGGCCGTACTGGAGAGCTTCCAGGCCGGGGCCCCCTTTGTACAGCGGCTGGCGCAGGTCTCCACGATCACTTCGCAGACCGATTCGGCCGGGATTCCGGACAGTGCGGTCGCCGCCGTGTTCGACGGAGGTACGATCTACCTGCCGCTCGCGGATCTGATCGACCTTGCCAAGGAAAAGGAACGGCTGGCCAAGGAGCGCGACAATGCGGAGAATGAGCGCGACCGGATCCGCCTGAAGCTGGAGAACACGGAATTCACTTCCCGCGCGCCGGCCCGGGTAGTCGACGCCGAGCGGGAAAAAATGGCAAAATACGAGCAGATGATGTCCGATCTGGAGAAACGGCTGCGGTCGCTGGAAGGCTGAGCGGACTGCGAACGGAGGACCGATGCTGGACATGACCCAATACAGGGATCGCGTGGTGGTCGTCACCGGAGGCGCGCAGGGGATCGGCCGAGGCATCGCCCAGGCATTCGCCCGTGAGGGCGCGCGTGTCGTCATCGGCGACATCGACGACGAAGCCGGGCGCGAAGCCGCGTTCGACATCAACCGGGATGGCGGCGCCTGTTTCTTTTACCGGATGGACGTCTCGTCCTGGCCGGCCTGCAAGGAACTTGCGTCCTTTGCCGTGGCGGAGTGCGGCACAATCGACATCCTGGTGAACAATGCCGGAATCGCCAAGGCGACGGCCGGCTCGATTTTCGACGAGACGCCGGAGAATTTCGACCGTGTCCTGGACGTCAACCTGCGCGGCACCTTTCTTTGCGCCCACGCCTGCATTCCATTCATGACGCGCAGCGGCGGCGGCAGCATCGTCAACATCGCCTCCACCCGGGCGTTCATGTCCGAACCCGAGACCGAGGCCTATTCGGCTTCCAAGGGCGGGGTCCTTGCGCTGACACATGCCATGGCGGTTTCCTTGTCCAGGCGCCATATCCGGGTGAACAGCATCAGCCCGGGCTGGATCGACGTCAGCGGGTGGCAGAAAGGACATCCGGCCCCTGATCCGCTGACGGAAGCGGATCATCGGCAGCACCCTGCCGGGCGGGTGGGGGAACCGGCGGACATCGCCGCCGCCTGCCTGTATCTCTGCTCTTCGGATGCTGGTTTTATCACAGGTATGAACCTGACCGTCGACGGCGGCATGACGATCAAGATGATCTATCAATAATCGTTCGCACGGTAAGTTGTGTTTGACGCAAGGGGAGATCGCCTCTACAATAAAGGATGCGTCGACCACAATCGGCTCGCAGACGCACATTACACAAAGGAGATGACTCATATGGCACTGGTGAATACCCGGGATATGTTCAAGAAGGCTTACGAAGGCGGTTACGCCATCGGCGCGTTCAACGTAAACAACATGGAGATCGTGCAGGGAATCACGGAGGCGGCCAAGGAACTGAACGCCCCGCTGATCCTCCAGGTTTCCGCGGGCGCCCGCAAGTATGCGAACCATACGTATCTGATGAAGCTTGTCGAGGCCGCCATCATCGAGACCAACCTCCCGATCGCGCTGCACCTCGATCATGGGGATTCGTTCGACCTGTGCAAGAGCTGCATCGACGGCGGGTTCACCTCGGTCATGATCGATGGTTCCCACGGCACATTCGAAGAGAACGTGGCCGAGACTAAAAAGGTTGTCGAATACGCCCATGCGCGCAACGTTACGGTCGAAGCCGAACTGGGTCGCCTCGCCGGCATCGAAGACGCGGTCAACGTGTCTGCGGAGGACTCCTCCTATACCGATCCCG
>CAZNGQ010000276.1:0-2976 GCA_964572095.1 uncultured Oscillospiraceae bacterium | reverse complement strand
ACTCCGGGGCGAATTCGTTCTGCTTGTACCAGACGCCCGGCGCGAAGCAGTCATAGTCCCGCACGCGGTCCGACGATGCCGAGACAAACGAGATTTTGGAGGAAAAACCCAGGTCGTCCCCGACCTTGTCCACCCGGACTTTCCGATCCACCTTGACGCCGGACGGCTGGATGGAATACGTGTCTTTAAAGACGAACACCGATCCCGTCGGGGTCGACAGCGATCCGCGGGCGACTACCGTGCCGCCGCTCGCGACCGTTTCCTCGTACGCGCCGTCGTAGAACTCGGTCACGGCCATGGCGGTTTTCAAATTGACGAACATCGGGCGATTGTTGTAATAGAGCCGTTTTCCGTTGCGGGTCACCGCGACTCCGCCGTCGGCGAACGTCAGGACATATCCGTTGTATTGCAGTTCCATATGATGCCTCCCCCATTGGGATTGTTCTCCTCGTTCAGCAGAATGTGCCCCCGTTCCCGCCGGGGCGGGAACGGGGGCAGCCATTCTATCGGGTCTGACTTGCAGGTCGGATCACTTTGTGCGCTGCGGGAACGGGGTGTAGGTGTTCGGCAGGGCACCCTTCCAGCTGCGGTCGTACTCGGTCTGCATGATCTTCAGGTAGTCGTCCAGGCCAGACGCCTTGAGGTCGGCCACATAGGCCGCCCAGACCGCGTCGTCATTGATGTCCTTGGTTCCGTAGATGAATTCCGTGATGGTGGCACGGGACCGGCTGTCGACCAGCTGGTAGATCTCGTTGGCCTTGATCGACGTGGCTTCATCAAAGTAGAAGTCGGGGATCGTGCAGGGCTTGATGTACTTCTCGAACAGGACGGTCGCGTCGTACAGGGATTTCTCCAGGTCGTGGATCTCGTTGCCGTTCTTGTCCGTCTTGGGCTGCGGGACGGCCATGAAATACGGCCTGTAGAGGGACGGGCCCGAGGTGAACCAGTGGGAATAGGTCGGGACGTTCCACTGGTTTGTCAGGTCGCGATAGATACCGGGGCCGCCGTCGACCGCGAGTTCGGTCGGAGGGGGCACTTCCCAGTCCACGCCCTTTTCGCCGTAACGCTGACGGAACGAGACCTCGATGTCATAGCAGCTGTCGAACCATGCCATCGCCAGTTCCGGCTTCGCGCTGTTGGACGGGATGATGACCGGGCCGGGTTTCGCAAGGTAGTCGCTGATGTTGTAGAAAGCGTTCTGGAATCCCTTGGGACCCTTGAGCGGCGGAACGATCTGGTAGCTGTTCTTGATCTTGTTGTCGGTCGCGGCGTTGTGCATGCCGCCCCACGATCCCGATGCGACCGTGTTGCCGTTGTTCATCGCCACAAGCGTCTTGAGCTGGTTTTCGTCGTTGTCTGCGTAGTTCTCGTCCATCAGGCCTTCTTCCATCATCTTGTTCAGGAATTTCAGGCCTTCCCGGTAGTCCGGCTCGACGAAGTTCGCGTGGATCTTGTCGTCGACTTCGTAGTAGCCGTCTTTCGAGTTCCAGGTGAACGCGTGCATCAGGAAGTCGGTCGGACGGGCATACCAGACCGTGCGTTTTTCCGAGCCGGACCAGCCGATCGATCCGGGGATGTTGTCACGGCACCAGACCATGTAGGCAAAGTACTCGTCGGTGGTGCCGGGCATTCCCTTGCCGGTCGCCGCGGTGTACTTGTTCAGGAAGTCGGTCTTGATCCAGTGGCGCATCGCGGTGGAGTTGGTGACAAGCCACGCCGCGGGGCCCTGCGGCAGCGCGTAGATGGCGCCGTCGGGAGCGGTATTGGCTTCCCACGAGCCGGCTTTCTTGTCCAGGTCGGCCTTGAAGTTATAGCCGTACTCATTGATCAGGTCGGTCACATCCATTATGGCGCCCTGGCTGCCGAAGGTCATCAGCGCGGGCTTGCTCAGCGGGTTGGTCACCCGCACCACGTCGCCCAGGTCGCCGGCCGTGGACAGTTCGATGTTCAGCTTGGCCGCCGCGTCGGCTTCCGGATACAGGATGAACTCGATCTCGACGTTCGTCCGGTCCTGCAGCCAGGTGGTCAGCTTGTTCTCGCCGTAAGCGTAGCTCATGATATGCGGGCTCTGGGAAATGACCAGGCGGAGGGTTTCCTTCTCCTTGACCACAGGGAGCTGGCCCGGAGGGTTCAGGTTCGGGAACTTGCCGGTCGTGCCGGCTGTGGTGGCTACCGTGGTGGTGCCGGCTGTTGTCGCGGCGGTCGTGGTGACGGTCGTCGGCTCGGTTTTGTCGCAGCCGGCGATCATGCCGAAGGCGAGTGCCAGAACCAGTACCAAAGCGATTCGTGCCAGTGACTTTCTCATTTCTCTCCTCCTCTTCATTGTGGAAGTACTATGGTCCGGGATACAGCCTCCTTTCTGTTCATGTAATGCCGGAAACGCAGGTTCCGGACTGTTCGGACCCAAATCCGAAACGTTTCGGTTTTGGGCTAAAAAATACGTTGGCGGAGGTCCGCCACGGAGGCCCCCTCGACCAGCGCCGCCTCCAGGACGACGGTGCGGGGAGTGCATTCTCCGTTCTCCAGCGCTTCCAGCATCAGGTCCGCCGTATTCGAGATGATCTCATCCATCGGCTGGGCGATCGCGGTCAGCCGGGGAGTCAGGACGCGGGACATCTCCAGATTGTCGAATCCGATCAGGGACATGTCATCCGGGATCCGGATGCCTTGTTCCCCGAGAGCCAGATACGCGCCCAGCGTCAGGCCGAAGTTGATGGTGAACACTGCCGTCATGTCTGGATTCTCACGAATCAACCGCAGCAATCCCTCGTAACCGCCTGTCATGGAGGAAGAAACCATGCACTCCAAGGCGGGATCCGCGGGGATCCCGACGGCGGCAAGCGCATCCCGATAGCCAAGCCTTCGCTCCATATGCGTATAGTAATGATCCCCGTAAACGAGGCCGATCCGGCGGTGGCCGTACCGGAACAGGTGGTTGACCGCGGCCGCCGCCGCGGCGCGGTTGTCGATCAGGAC